>CALLAG010000034.1 GCA_938002705.1 uncultured Saprospiraceae bacterium
ATCAATCTAAAGTTCAAATGCTCGTTGTACAATAGATCTTTGAGATACATAATATTGCGGCTTACGTTAATTTTTTAAGACTGTATTCTTAATTAGCTAATTTTACGTATTGATTTTATTTCTAATATCACAAAAATGAATACACGTATGAAATTAAAGAAGCTAATAAGTATAGAAAAGAAAGCAGATGAAGTATGGGTTGTATCACCAGACCTACACTATGATACAGAGAATGACGAATTCAAAAACATAGTTAAACATAATCTACACCGAAAAGCAAAATATAGATACATCGTACCTGCAACTAAGTCAGTAATGAGACACATCGCTAAGTATCAGAAAGACCAGACGATACCTAAAGATGTAGCTAAGGAGATGTTCTTAATACTCCCTCCATCAGAATTTAATCCATTTCTTAACGAATTAGCTATCTATAATCCCAACGGCAAGAAGCCCGTTGCATGTCTTTCAGTATGGAAGGAGTGCAATGAGGATGATGAGTTAATAAGTTATGACGATAAATTTGTCAAAGAACTCATCAAAAGTTATAAAGCACTCTGGAAAAAATACAAGAGAGAAAATTTATAATTATGAATAATATTAGAATAGCTTTTACGGTAACCATTTTTTCATTTTTAATATTCTCATGCGGTGGAGATGAGATTCCAGAGAAGAACCTTGAAGATTATACAGGCACTTACGATTGTCTAAAATTTACGGGGATTCCTTTGGATTCTACTTTTGCTGTAAGCCAAGACTTAGTTGTTACTGTAGATCCTGATAATGAGGATAATCTTCTTATCAGTAATCTTTCTATTCCAGTTGCGGCTGATGGAAGTTTTGGTCCTACAGAATTGAATGCGAATATGGGGATTGAGCTCTATTTTGAAGGCGATGAGATTTTCTTTAGAATGTCACCTATAATTTCTAATGGTATTGCTCTGCCATGTACATTTTCGGGAGAGAAAAAAACTTAGAAACTTAGAGTTGATATTAACATTCCAAAAAAAAATGGGTGCAACTAAGTTTAGTTTCACCCATTTTTTATATGTGTTCAGTGGAAGAGAGGTCCAAGACTTTAGTCTCTTATAGGAAACCTCAAAAAAAAGGTCTTCGATCTCTTTTTTTGGGGTTGAAGAAAAGTCACTTTAATTGTAAGTGTTCCTTGTTCAAAACCTTAAGACTTCAACCTTTTCTTTTCAGCTTCGAGTTCTTTATTCTTAAGCTTCATAGCCTCACCTATCTGTGATGATGCGACGAATGATGTCGTCATCTCTGAGAGCATATCAGCTCCAGCATTAGGGGTATTAGGTAATAGGATGAGATTACTATTAGTATTCTCACCGAGCGACTGCAGTGTGTCATAGTGTTGAGTTACGACGATAAGTGCTGATGCTTCCTGACTATTGATACCTACATTATTGAGCACTTCTACACTTTCTTCTAATCCTCTTGCGATCTCTCTTCTTTGATCTGCGATACCCTGACCTTGCAATCGTTTACTTTCAGCTTCAGCTTTAGCTTTAGCGACGATTCTTATTCTCTCTGCTTCACCTTCATATTCTGCAGCTATTTTTTCTCTTTCGGCAGCGTTAATTCTGTTCATCGCTTCCTTAACCTGATGATCCGGATCTATATCTGTCACGAGAGCTCTTACGATATCGTAACCATAGTTGTTCATAGCTTCTTGGAGCTCTGATCTTACGGCATTGGCGATATCATCTTTCTTGACGAATACATCATCTAACTTCATCTTAGGTACTTCTGCCCTAACTACGTCGAACACGTAAGAAGTAATCTGATCATGCGGATTCTCAAGCTTATAGAATGCCTCGTATACTTTCTCTCTCAGTACTAAGAATTGTACTGATACTTTCATTCTGACGAATACATCATCAAAGGTCTTAGTCTCTACATTGACATCAAGCTGGTTGATTTTTAAGTTGATTTTTCCAGCTATTCTATCTGCTACTGGAATTTTAAGGTGTAGCCCAGAATTTTTGATACTATGGAATCTCCCCCAACGTTCCAAGATAGTCGCAGTTTGTTGTTTAACTATAAAGAAACTAGACAGTAAGATCACTATGGCTATAAATGCGATAGGAATAATAAATGGCAGCATTGTAATAATTTTTATATAAATGAATAATTAGCTTGTCGTATATTATGTATGAATATAACTATATCGATGTTAAATTAATTCAAATTTGAGTAGTTCTTTCTACTAACATAGAATATATAACTATGATTCTTATACAATATCTGATTAAGACTACCTTGTAATCAATATTGCAGATCTCTGATATATCTACCTAACTTATTAATTTAGCGTCATGTTTATAAAACTAAAAGATTTTAAATATACCCCTATGAAAACTGTATTTGCTCTACGCAGCTGTTTCTTATTTATGATTCTGCTGCCTATCATCTCTTGTGTATCTGACAGTACGACAGAAAATAAGTCTGAATCTGCATCTGCAGCTGTATCCACGACGAATGACCCTATTAGTACAACTAAGCCAATGGCTGCGAAACCTCAACAAGGAATCGCCGAATCCCAAACAACTGCCACAGAGATACCCGCTAAAAAACCAAAAGCGAATAAACCAAAACCAAAAGCAAATAGCAACCCTATCAACCCAAAAGCTAAAAAGAAAGTTGTAGACCAAGCAAGAAAGCAACTATCAGAATTAGAGGCTAATAAAAGCAGTATGTCTGCTAGTGATTACAATAGGAAGAAGGAGTCCTATGAAGCAATGATTAGCAATCCAGAAAAATTTATACCTAAATCAAAACCTACGCCACAGCAAATGAATACTTTGCCAAGTGCTTGTGGTCTGATATCAGAAGACTTCATTGCGAGTACAATAGGCGTAGATGTAGGTTCTATAAATATGAAAGATGGCACAAGTTCCGCTTCGGAGCATGCCAGAGCGTGTTTCTTCAGGTGGGATCATAAAGGGGTGGCAAATTCTGGTGTCCTCATACAGATACAAGAGAATCCTCTTCCAGATGAGATAGATGACTGGGCAGCTTATTATATCCAAGCTAAGATTAATCAAGGTGAGACCAATCCTAATACTATGGAGAGTACGAGATTTAAGCCCTACAAGGAATTAGGTGTATCAGGAGCTTATAATTACGAGATGCAAAGATACTTGTGGAGAACAGATAATGATAAAGTATTTATGATTGCATTTAACCTGAGAGCTTCAGAAAAAGAGCAGCTATCATGGGCTAAGACACTGGGAGAAGAAATAATGAAGAATTATAGACCGTAATGATAAAGACTATAAGTATTGCTAACTATGCCATCATAGATGATGTAGAACTGACTTTTGATAATAATCTCAACATTATTACCGGAGAGACAGGAGCTGGTAAGTCCATAATATTAGGTGCCTTAGGTCTTCTTATGGGCAATAGGGCTGATACCAAAATCCTATATAACGATAAGAAAAAGTGTGTCGTAGAAGCAGTGTTTACTGATCTATCTTCTTCTATATCTGCTATATTGCAAGAAGCTGATCTGGATGATGAAGCAGAACTTATTATCCGAAGAGAAATCGTCCCAAGTGGAAAATCAAGGGCCTTTGTAAATGATACGCCTACTAATCTTAATATCCTACAAAGATTATCAGTTGAGCTTATAGACTTAAATGCCCAGTTTCAGTCTACAGACATATACAAATCAGATTTCTATATTAAACTGATAGATGCCATTGCTGGACATGAATCAAAAGTGGCAGAATATAGAGTACTATTCTCTGAGTACAAGAAAAATCAGAAAGAACTTTTTGAATTAGAAAATACAGAATCTTCGCAGCTTAAGGAGATGGACTTTATGCAATTTCAGTTAAATGAATTGTCAGAAGCCGACCTAAGTATAGAAGAACAATCTCAATTAGAAGCACAATCCTCATTACTCGAAAAAGCCGACGAAATCACAACACTTATAGAAGAGACGAAGTATATTATCAATGATTCTGAGCAGAACGTCAAGGATGTTATTACTGGATTATCAGCTAAGTGGGAGTCGCTCAGAGGTGTAAAGCCAGCGATAGACGAAAATTTAGAAGCCTTCTCAGATATAGAAGATAGACTACTAACTATATATAACAATGCAGACAGTCTTAGTCAAAATACTGAAAGCGATCCTATGCGATTACTGGAATTACAGGATAGGCTATCTACGATATACAATCTCCAAAAGAAACATGGGGTCAATTCTATAAAGGAATTATTAGATATATCTGGCGATCTTCAGAATAGGATATCACAACACGACTCTAGAGCTGAGTCTATATCTCAGTTACAAAAGATCATCAAAGATCAAGAAATCGAACTGAATCATGCCGCTTCTGTCATCTCGAAGAAGAGGCTCAAAGTCATTCCAAAAATTGAAAAAGAAGTCAATAGCAATATGGCAGACCTTGCGATGCCTTCAGCACAGATACATGTGGAATGTAAGAAAGCTGATGTATTAAAGCCAGATGGTATTGATAATATCAATATGTTATTCAAAGCCAATAAAGGTGGCAGCTTCCAGCCAATAAGAAAGGTAGCCTCAGGTGGTGAAAGCTCAAGATTAATGCTGAGTTTGAAGTCTACAGTTGCTCGTAAAATGGATATGCCTACTATGATATTCGATGAGATAGATACTGGAATATCAGGAGATGTAGCTGGTAAGATTGGTGTCATACTCAAGGAGCTCTCAGGATCTCATCAGCTCATATGTATTACTCACTCGCCTCAGGTAGCATCCAAGGCAGACAATCACTTCTTTGTGTATAAAGAAGATACCAAAGAAAGAACAATAACACATGTCAAGCATCTCAATAAAAAAGAGAAAATAGAAGAGATCGCTAAAATGCTAAGTGGTGATCCTCCATCAACTTATGCACTTAAGAATGCAAAAGAGCTAATCAACGCAGCACAATAATTTTTTTAACAAGGTAACTATCAATAATATCGTCTTTATATTAGCGATTAAAACGAAAACATGGCTTACGGACTATTATCAGGAAAGAAAGGAATTATATCAGGAGCATTAGACTCTGACTCTATAGCATGGAAAATAGCTGAAAGAGCAGTAGCAGAAGGCGCAGAGATAGTGCTCACTAATGCCCCTATAGCATTAAGAATGGGAGCAATCAATGAGTTAGCTGAGAAAACCAATTCTATAGTTATACCTGCTGACGCTACCTCAGAAGAGGATTTGAGTAATTTGATAGATCAATCTACAGAACGTTTTGGAGGTAAGATTGATTTTATGTTGCATTCCATAGGTATGTCTCTTAACGTACGTAAGAAAAGAGATTATACAGATATCAAGTATGATTGGATGCAGAAGACCTTTGATATATCTGCGATCTCTTTTCATAAGCTAATGCAGACAGCGTATCAGAAAGATGCGATCAATGAATGGGGTAGCGTTGTTGCTTTGACTTATATCGCAGCTCAGAGAACATTCCCCGATTACAGTGAGATGGCGGAATCTAAGGCACTGTTAGAATCATTTGCAAGAAGTTTCGGATATCACTGGGCTAAGAAAAAACATGTAAGAGTCAATACTATCAGTCAATCTCCTACATTGACCACTGCCGGTAAAGGTGTTAAAGGATTTCAAGAATTTTTCGATTACTCCGATAAGATGTCTCCATTGGGTAATGCTTCATCAGACGCTTGCGCAGATTACTGCATAAGCCTATTCTCAGATTTAACTAAGTATGTCACAATGCAGAACCTCTTCCATGATGGTGGATTCTCTAATATGGGGATGGCTCCAGAGGTTCTCGGATTGTAGTTCTTTTGTTTTTTTAACGGTAATTCATATTAGGGGAATTCTTTTTTATGAAAATATTATTTATTTAAGATAATATTTACCAATTTTGTACGTGGAGTACTTAGTAAAGACCTGAGTACTAGCAGAACTAGACGAAATCTCTGCTTTCCAAGCTTTTAGAATTATAATACTCAGTAGACTTTTAATAAACTCAATTCAAGTATTAAGCTCAATCTCATGAATTTAATTAAGAAAGGTATTTATACCATCGCATTACTGATTGCGTGCATAACAATAAGCACATCTCAGTGTACTCTAATCCCCAACAGTTGTAACAATGCTGGACAATTAGGACCTAA
>CALLAG010000035.1 GCA_938002705.1 uncultured Saprospiraceae bacterium
GAAGTAGTCTATTTTTCATATTATTTTGTCTGTAGTGAAGTAATGGTATAAGATGTGAATAAAATCTTAGATTATGCAATATATACTAATCAAATGATAGACTACTTAGCTGATCGATACGAGATTAATACAAATTAACATATGTGAGCTCAGAGACAAAATAACAAGTGGGTTCCTTATTTCCTCTTTACAGCTTTTATCCAGCTCTTAAGAGTTTGCTTCTCCTCCTTAGTTAGTTTAATATCTTTTCCTTGCGGCATACGTTTAAAAACAAAAACTTGCCTATTGATCTTTCTTGCATAATCATCCATATTCTCAGATGTAAATACTGCCTGCGGCTTCTCTTTTTTATGGCAATCGTTACATTTATTGACAAGAATCGCAAAGGCCTCTTTCTGCAATTCAGGATAAGTCGGATCAACAACAACTAATGGCTGACTAAGATAAGTCATAAAACTTCCTACTAGTACAAAGATTAAATGTTTCATTATTTCCATTAATATGTTTTTAGCTTGCTCCGTCTTTAGTTATTCAGACAGCACTTTTTATACTTCTTGCCACTACCACATGGGCAAGGCTCATTACGTCCTATTTTTGGATTGGATATTGGAGGCATAATCTTAGATTCTAAATAGTCTTCGTAAGTAGGATCCCAAATGCTTTCATCATCCATATCACTATCATCTTCGTTGGGACCAGCCCAATCTTCGTTGTAACCAGCCCAAGTTGAAGTCACATTTTTGTAGCGTTCTTTTATCGTTAGTATTTTACTTTTTCTGTCATAAGTATTACGTTTAACAATCGCCTTACTTACCTCGTCCCAATCTCCACATATTCCTGTTGATACTAATCCTTTATTGAATAATTTTTCTACATCTGACAATAACTCTTTTCCTTCAATATTAATAATACTACAAATCATTAAAGCGATGGTATCGCTATCAATTACATTATCCTCGATATTGCTACCAAGGAAAAACTGTATCACATCGGTATACCAAGTAATAACTTCAGCTCTTCTATCAGGCTGGTGTAACGCAACTTGCTCTACCATGCTAGTAATAATAGTCCGAGCATATGTATATATGGCGGGCTTAAACATAAATTGTTTGCAAGCTTCCAAATTATTGGCCCCGACTTTATAGACTACTTCCCACATTATTTCGGTGAGAAAGTCACCCAAATAAAACTCTAAATAATCCTTAGATTGGCTTAGAACATTAAATATAGAATCTATACTTTCTGTAGTATCTGTATCGTCTATAACTTGTATCTCTGCTAATAGATATAGGACATGCAAAATAAAATTCATTTTTTCTTCGACCCATCCTTCTTGTTCAACCCATTGCTCGAAATAGCGATATCGGTTGATACTATCTTGTAAGACTAACTCAAGGTCTTGTATAAGTGTATTTCTCGGAAGAGATAGAAGGGTATCTATTTTCTCCTCCTCTATGTAAAGCCCATTATTATAGAGCCATTCAATTTCTTGATGATGGAATCTTGGAGCCTGATATACAGTTGTTATCTCTTGTTCCTTTGTCACCACTGATATTTTATTCTTTTGTTCTTCCGTATGGCGCTTATGTGCAGCTTTCATTATGGCTATGCGTATATGTTTCATAGCTACTTGCGTGGCAGAAGAATTTGGTGCAAGACCTTGCATAATTTCATGACGAATCTCAGCTTGCTCTATATTTCCGATACCTGTGTAATATAGTATTGTAGTATTAAGAAACGCGAGAACCTCTTGAATGTGAAAAGTGTCTCGTTCTGGATAAAGTGCACTCAGCTCCATTGCAGGACCTAATACATCCGGCATTTTATCATACTCTTCCTTTGAGTGATATTCGTTAGCTAAGTTTAGTTTCCCGAACAGATAATTAGGATGTTCTTTGATAAGCCATCTATTGACTTCATATATCTTGTCTACCTTACCCAGCTGCTGATATAAGACTGAGAGATAATTCTTGAGCTGCGGATTCTTAGGATACTTCTTTATAGCATTCTTTAATTTTTTGATGCTTGATTCTTTACCATCCAGTGCCATTTGATGATACCGCTCTATCTTACGTGATAGTTCGGGCGTAATATAATTTTGTTTATTTAAATATTCTGGGTCTGTGGTTATACTATACCCTATTTCTAATTTGTCCATTGTATTAAATCTATTAGCGCAGTTATTAATAACTATTTTCCAATCTATCGATTACTGCCTATTAAAAAAATATAATCCTCATCAACACGATATTCTCTAGCCTAAATTTAGATAACATTTAGTAATATAACTTAATGTAGTGCTCTTTACTGATGCACAAAATTAAGGCTGTGCCACAGTTATTATGTCGCTCTAAATTATTGGAAAATTCTATGATTATCCTTGTATATCAGATATTCACTTTCAATTTATCATACTTTATAACTTATCTAATTCTGATTAAAGCCTTATTCATATTAGAAACATAAAGAAGATCTTGGCTATCCCAATGATTTATATGATATATTTCAATTTATGTATATTGGTCATGCTATTCTTATAATGCATTACTTATGAAATTATTTCAACTATTTTTTATAATTCTTTTATTGGGGCTTTGCATAGGCTGCGGATCTGATGACCCATGCGAAGATGTAGATTGTGGACCTGGGGATTGTACCGAAGGAATCTGTGATTGTCCATGTGGATTCTCAGGAGACAATTGTGAGATAGAGGATTTATGTTTCGGTGTAGTCTGTTGTAATGGGATTTGTGACCCTCAGACTGGAAGCTGCGACTGTGATCCATATTATTATGGAAAGAGCTGCGATACACTATGTGTAAATGGAGAATATGTAAATGGAAATTGCAATTGTTCTGTGGGTTACGAAGGTATTGCATGTGAAATTGAAAGCAGAGATGGTTTTCTGGGTTGGTGGGCTTGTGAGGAATGGACTTGGACTTCTCAGACAATTGACTCCACATTTCAAGGGCCTTTACTGGGTTCTATAAAGTTTGAATGTGGCAACAGCATACCTGAAATTGAATTTTTTCCTACAGCAAGTAGCAGTGGATTAATGCTTCTCAAAACGAATAATAGAATAGTAGGTCAGGTAACCAGAAAAACCATCAACTTTGAATTACAATACCTACCCGGATTCTCAGTTTATGGCTCAGCTAAATTGGGCAATGATCGGATGCTTAATATTGAACTATATTTTTATAATCTCGCTACGTCGTCTTCAGAAGTAGTTAAAGGAAAATTTTCTATTTATCGTTATCTCAAAGACTGTAATTGATAACACCGACTTGTTGTCACCTCTAAAAATACCAAAACCTATGTAAATAGCTCATCTAAGGAGCTATAGCATTCTGATAATCGCTCTCACTGCCATAATCCTCTAAGATCTTATCACCACAGCGTGAGAAAAAACCACAACCAAAGCAAGTGTTACCAACTCTCCATTTGGACTATAATTATGGTTAAGAAATAGCGCTACTCAGAATTAATTGTTGCTTTGGAGAATTATACCATTTATACGATGGTAAGAGGAGTCTGTGATATACGTAACTAAGTGATAATCTTTTAGTTAATTGGCGCTAATAGCTGTAATTACTACTGTTACCATAGGAGCAATTACCAAAATAAAAGGCGACATTTGCACCTTCGTAAAAAATATACAAAATGGACATTCGGAATATCGCAATAATTGCTCACGTTGATCATGGTAAGACTACGCTCGTAGATAATATCTTACATGCTACTAAGACATTTGAAGATCACAAGGAAACTGGTGATCTCATCATGGATAGTAATGACCTCGAAAAAGAAAGAGGTATCACAATATTTTCTAAAAATGCATCTGTAAGTTACAAGGATGTCAAGATCAATGTCATAGACACACCTGGTCACGCCGATTTCGGTGGTGAGGTAGAGCGTGTACTTAAGATGGCTGATGGTGTTATATTACTAGTAGACGCATTTGAGGGGCCGATGCCTCAGACAAGATTCGTACTTAAGAAAGCCCTCGGTCTCGGACTAAGACCTATCGTCGTTATCAATAAAGTAGATAAAGAAAACTGTAGACCAGATGAGGTCCACGAAGCAGTATTCGAATTATTCTTCCAGCTCGACGCCACTGAGGAGCAATTAGATTTTACCACATTCTATGGCTCTGGTAAGATGGGATGGTTTGCTGAAGAGAATGTACCGAGAGAGGATATACTTCCGCTTATGGATGGTATATTATCTATCGTACCTCCACCAAAAGTAGATAATGGACCACTACAGATGCAAGTGACTTCACTCGATTATTCTAGCTTCTTAGGTAGAATATCAGTAGGTAAGATCAAAGCTGGTAGTATAAAAGAAAAACAAGCCGTTGTACTATGCAAAAGAGATGGTACTGTAGAGAAGCATAGAGTCAAAGAATTGTACATATTCGAGGGCATGGGTAAGAAAAGAGTAGAAGAAGTACACGCGGGAGACATCTGTGCAGTAGTAGGAGTAGAAGGGTTCCAGATCGGTGAGACGATATGTGATGCTGAGCATCCTAACCCGCTTCCGCTTATCGATATAGATGAGCCGACGATGAATATGACATTCGGAATTAACAACTCACCATTCTTCGGTAAGGAAGGTAAGTTCGTTACAAGTAGACATATAAGAGATAGACTGGATGCAGAGCTTGAGAAGAACCTTGCACTCAAAGTACAGCCTACAGCAAGTGGAGATACCTTCCTTGTATTCGGTAGAGGGATTATGCACTTGGGTGTTCTTGTAGAGACAATGCGTAGAGAAGGCTATGAGCTTACTGTAGGACAACCACAAGTTATCACTAAGATGATAGATGGTAAGAAGCACGAGCCATATGAGATACTTGTAGTAGATGTACCAGAAGAATACAGTGGTAAGGTTATAGACCTTGTGACTCAGAAGAAAGGAGATATGCTTATCATGGAATCTAAGGGTAGCATGCAGCACTTAGAATTTGAGATTCCTGCAAGAGGACTTATCGGATTAAGATCAGTGATGCTGACATCTACAGCTGGTAATGCCATCATGGCACACAGATTCCATGAGTATAAGCCGTGGAAAGGCGTGATACCTGGAAGAATAAACGGTGTCCTCATCGCTAAGGATAATGGAACCGCTACGCCTTACTCTATAGATAAATTACAGAACAGAGGTCGTTTCTTCATAGATCCAGGTGTAGATGTATATGCTGGACAGATATTAGGTGAGAACTCTAAGTCTGACGATATCGTCGTCAATGTAGTAGAAGGTAAGAAACTGACGAATATGAGAACAAGCAGCTCAGATGGTATCGTAAAAGTGCAACCAAAAGTAGAATTTACACTTGAGGAGTACATGGAGTACATCGGTAGTGATGAGTGTATAGAAGTGACACCAGAGAATATCCGTCTTAGAAAAATACACTTGGACCACAACTTAAGAAAGAGAAAAGAGAAATCTGCTTCTGCTTCATAGTAGGTCGTATGAAAAATACAAAAGCCTTGTCTGATTTTCGGACAAGGCTTTTTTTATGTGTTTACTTTGTCTAAATCTCAAAGAGAGGTCATAGACCTTCTTTATGTTACTCTTTATTATATAGTCTTTTAAGTTCGCCATGGAGAGGTCTCAGACTTTCTTTTCGGTATCCCATAAGCTCTCATACGATGCGAAGGTCTCCAACATCTCACTCGCCTTATTCGAAGCAAGCATAGCCCCCACTGAATCATTACATACAAAGCTCCAGACACAAAAAAAAAGCCCCGACAAAAATGTCGAGGCTTTCTACATATTTATAATTATTACTGATTACTCAGCTCCTTTTCTCTTGGCGATCATCTGATCTACTCCAGAAGTAAATTCCTTTACTGTCTTAGAATAACCCGTCTTACCGAGTGGGTCTATATTAAATTGTCCAGCATCATCTTTATCTAAGTGGAATACCCATACTGTAGGGTAACCTGATACTCTAAATGCTTGCTGTAAGCCTCTGTTCTGCTCTTGTAGAGCTGCTGGTAATTTCTTTCTTCTTGGATAATCTAATTCTAAAAGAACGACATTCTTCTTTGCCCAATCCTTGAATTCTTTATGTACGAATACACTTTTAGTTAATTTCTTACACCATCCACACCAGTCACTTCCTGTAAAATTAGCCATGATAGGCTTACCTGTCTCTTTTGACTCCTTGAATGCTTCCTCAAGGTTCAATAACCACCCTTCGTTCTCTGGCTCGTGAGCTGTTGCTGCTGTCTGAGCAGTACCTATCGTTGCAAAAAGGCCTATAAATAGAAATAATAATATATTTTTCATTCGTATTAAATTATTTGTAAATCCTGTAAATCTCATTTTAAAATTAAATCCTTACAAATATCAAACATTATTTATAAAAATATCGCTAAAATCTTGTTAACATTTGGACAAAATGAGGGGATTATGCTAATGTCATCTTAATATGGGACTGTAACCTCAGCAATCAAGGAATAATTGAGGAAAAGGAACAGTGGATGGATCACCTTCTTAGCCTAACCATAATTTGAAGTCCTTGACCTTCTCGCGACTGACTATGACATCATGGTCAGATGCCTTATCTATCTTGACTTTAAGACGAGAATTAGAGTATGCAATAACTTCTGATATCGCATCTATGGCGATAATATATCCTCTATTGACTCTATAGAATCTCTTGGGATCGAGCTCTTTTGATATAGATTCTATAGTCTGATCTATGGGATAAGATCTGCCTTCGGTGGTATATAGAAAATTCATTTTGTTCTCACTGTAGAAAAATAAGATATGATCAAGGGTCAGCGACTTTATCTTATCTCCCACTCGTACACTTATACGCTCTCTATAAGATGGCTTCTGTGAGCTCGGATTGACATTACTGAGTAGCGAAGTCAATGCTGTAAGATCAAGGGATGATTTTTGTGATTTCTTAAATTTAGATATAGCTGCATCGAGTTCTTCGTCATCTATCGGCTTCAGAAGGTAATCGATACTATTCTGCTTGAAGGCTTTGATAGCGTACTGATCATAAGCCGTTGTAAATACGATAGGAATATCAAAATCTACATCTTCTAATGCCTCAAAGACAATTCCATCATTGAGATGTATATCAAAAAAGTATAGGTCTGGCTGATCATTAGAATTAATTTGATCACGCAACTCTGCTACGCTGGATATTGTACCGACGACATGCAATCCTTTCTTCTCCAGCATACGTTGTAGCCTTCTTGCAGCTATCGCTTCGTCTTCTACTATAATGACATTCATATAAGAGGTAATGATACGGTGAATGAATCTTGCTTATCATCGACAATAAACCCGTCGACATTATGCAGCTGATATCTCTGTGCTATATTAGGTAATCCTACGCCATTGCTTCCATTAAGATTACGACGTTCTCGTTTATTGTTTTTTACTATAATTGAATTCTCTTTATTAATTATAGAAATCTTAAGTGGATCATTTGCATCAAATCTATTATGCTTGATAGCATTCTCCAGAAGTAACTGCAGACTTAAGGAAGGCAGCTTCTTATCCATCTCACTTTCTGGTACATCAAAGTCTATCTGTATACTATCTTCGAATCTTGTCTGCTGCAGTATGAAGTATTGCTTAGCGAATGATAACTCTTCTCTGACTGAGCTTAAATCTTCATTTCTATTTTCCAGTATGTATCGATATATCTTAGAGAGCCCTGCAAGAAAATCTTGAGCTTTATCAGGATTCTCATCTATTAACCCTGACAGTACATTGAAGCTATTAAATAAGAAATGTGGATTGACCTGAGATTTTAATGCATTCAACTCTGCAGTGACTTTTTCCTCACGCAGTTGCTTACTTACTTCTAACTGACTCACATAACCTCTAAAAAATCCAACAGCATGGAAA
>CALLAG010000036.1 GCA_938002705.1 uncultured Saprospiraceae bacterium
ACCAAAACTTAAATTTCCCTACAGGAACAGTAAGAAGATAGTAACCGTAATATATTTGATTTAAAGTTGAGCCGTTATCACTCTTGTGGTAATGGCTTTTTTTATAAATAAGAATAAAAATTAAAAAAACGACTTTCCATATTGCCTTATCCTATGCTTTCTTAATAATCAGGAAAAGACTTATACAAATTAACCTATAAAAATGCGGTAATTCGCATTATAATTTATTCCATATCTGCGTTGGAAAGCCTCGCCATAGCTAAGGCTATGTCTACTTTTTCTGCCTTGATCTGAAAAAAAATATATGAGCGATCTTATCCGCCCTTCTATAAGTCAAATTGTATTACCCTCGAAAAAACCCATACACACATCATATAACTTTGGTACTTTTGCACCTTAATTACATTGAGTACCAATAAAATATGAAAAACGTGGATTTCAAAAGCCTTATATCACATTGCAAGGAATACGGATTTATCTTTCCATCATCAGAGATCTATGACGGACTCTCAGCAGCCTATGACTACGGGCCATTAGGGATAGAGCTTAAGAATAACATCAAGCAGTACTGGTGGAAGAGTATGGTACAGATGCATCAGAATATTGTGGGTCTAGATGCTGCTATATTCATGCATCCCAAAACATGGAAGGCATCAGGACACGTTGATGCATTCAATGATCCGATGATAGATAACAAAGATTCTAAAAAAAGATATAGAGCAGATCAACTTATAGAATCATACGCTGAGAAGATAGAAACTAAGATCCAAAAGGATGTAGATAAGGCAGCTAAGAAATTCGGCGACAGTTTCGAAGAAAAACAATTCCGTGAGACCAATGGTCGTATCATCGACCGTCAGAAGAAGATAGACTATGCTATCAACACCATGAACCAGCATCTTAAAGATGCCAATATGGACGGTCTTAAAGCACTTATAGAAGAACTCGAAATCGTGGATCCTGAAGGTGGCTCTCGTAACTGGACTGATGTACGTCAGTTTAATCTGATGTTCCACACACAACTAGGCGCTATCGCAGGAGAGGAAGATAAGCTATACCTCAGACCGGAGACTGCTCAGGGTATCTTCGTCAACTTCCTCAATGTGCAGAAGTCTACTCGACAGAAGCTGCCCTTCGGTATAGCACAGATAGGTAAGGCTTTCAGAAATGAGATCGTCGCTCGTCAGTTCATATTCCGTATGAGAGAATTCGAGCAGATGGAGATGCAGTTTTTTGTCAAGCCAGGAGAAGAGATGAAGTGGTATGACTACTGGAAGCAGACAAGATTAGAATGGCATAAAGCCTTAGGCACGCCTGCGGAGAATCTAAGATTCCATGATCATGACAACTTGGCTCATTATGCTAATGCGGCTGTAGACATAGAATTTAAATTTCCATTTGGATTCCGTGAGTTAGAAGGCATTCACTCACGTACCGATTTTGATCTTAAGAGTCATCAAGAGTTATCAGGTAAGAAGTTACAATACTTCGACCCTACAGTAAATGAAAACTATGTGCCTTATGTAGTAGAGACATCTATCGGTTGTGACAGGATGTTCCTATCGCAGATAGGTCAAGCACTACGAGAAGAAACGGTTCCTGATGCTGACGGCAAAGACTCTACACGTACAGTGATGAAGTTACACCCAGCATTAGCGCCGATAAAAGCTGCTGTCATGCCGCTTCTTAAGAATAAAGAAGAATTAGTCAAAGCATCTACCGACGTATTCGACAAGCTTAAAGCTCATGTCATCTGTCAGTATGACGAGAAAGATGCCATAGGAAGAAGATACAGAAGACAAGATGCGATAGGTACGCCGTATTCTATTACTATTGACTTTGATACATTAGAGAATAATACGGTGACTATCCGAGACAGAGACACATTAGAACAGAAAAGAGTGAAGATCGACGATGTCTCTAAGATCGTCTCTGACAGCTGTAATATCAATAATATCCTATAAGCACATTAATGTCGCATCCAAAAATAAATCCAGATAAGAAAACCATCATCTTTGATTTTGGTAATGTCTTAATAGATTTAGATTTTAAGAGATGCTTTGATACATTTGAACAAGTAACAGGTCTCAGTTGGGATATACATAATATGCCAACTGAGATCACATCAGCCATACACAAGTATGACCGAGGTCACATCTCAGACGAAGCATTCTTGTGGACATTCCAGCAACATAACAGTATGGCTGATCCACGCGATCTCATAAGAGCATGGAATAGTCTTATAGGTGATATTCCTCAGAAGAGATTCAGTATGCTAGAATCTCTCAGGCCTGATTATAATCTTGTCATACTGAGCAATATCAATAACCTACACTTGAGAAAAATCCATCATTATCTCAAGAAAGCACATCAGATTACAGACTTTGAAGACAGATACTTTGACCACGTTTTCTATTCACACCTTATCGGTATGCGTAAGCCAGATGACGAGATATACCCACATGTCACAGATGTCCTATCGGTCAATAAATCTGACATCTTATTCATAGATGATCTTCCTGAGAACATAGAGGCGGCTAAGTCCTATGGTTGGCATGGACAAGTACATCATCCAGAAGACGAGATACAGCTTCTTATCCAAGACTATATAAATAAACTCTGGTCAAAGTAGCTTTATAGAATAGCAAATAATTAACTCTTCTTATAATCTCATCCACTGCTTAGGGATACAAAAAAGGACAGCACCCTGCGATACTGTCCTTGAAGATTTTCTTTCTGATTATACGTCTAATTCTGAGCCACCATATTGACATCCATAGTAGGATATGGTATACCGACTCCTTGCTTATCGAATTCTTTCTTGACATGTTCTTGCATATAGAATAACGTGTCCCAGTAATGCTCGCTCTTACAGAATGGTCTCGTTGCCAGATTAACAGAACTATCACCTAACTCTGCTACAACAACGCCTTGTGCTGGACTATCCAGAATGTGAGGACATGACTTACCGACTTCCATTATTATACTTCTTGCCTTATCGATACTATCATTATATCCTATCCCGAAAGTCAACTCTACACCTACATGGCCTTGACCTGATATATTAGTGATATCGTTACCAGTTACATTACTATTAGCGATTATGATTCTCTTATTATCTAGAGTCTTCAGTGTCGTATTGAATGCATTAATAGCCTCTACAGTTCCAGTAGTCTGTCCACCACCTATCTGGACAAGATCTCCTACCTTAAAGGGCTTAAATATCATAAGCATAACACCAGCTGCAACATGGCCCAGCGTACCATTAAGCGCCATACCCACACCGACCATCAATCCTCCAAATATTGCTAAAAACGAAGTCGTATTGACACCAAACATACTTGCCACTGACAACAGGAGCATTACTTTCAATGCGATACTGATCAATGAAGACAGAAAAGCCGCTAAAGTCTCATCCAGGCCACTTTTGTGGATGGATTGGTTAGCGACTTTGACAATTTTCTTGATTATCCAGAAACCTATTATAAGAGTAACAATTGCTAATGCTACCTTTGGTGCATATTCTATCGCCATATTGATGGCTTTGTTAGTGATATTATCTACATCCATGCTTTATAATGTTATTTTATGAAATGAAGGAAATTATTAAATAGATTGTATAAAAGTCAAATTTTAAACTCAGAATAAATAATTATTGACAACATGAATTGGATATAAAAAACCTTATGGACGATATAGCACTTCAGAAATTACGAAAATACTGCGCCTATCAAGAGCGATGTCACCAAGAGGTCCGGTCTAAGTTAATAGCATTAAAAGTCTATGGTGATGACTTAGAAGAGATAATAGCTGAACTGATAAGCGAGAACTTTCTTAACGAAGAGAGATTCGCCCGTACTTTTGCCCGAGGAAAATTTCGTATGAAAATGTGGGGTAGAAATAAGATTAAGCAACACCTTAAGATCAAAAGAGTATCAGCTTATTGCTTAAAGAAAGCAATGGAAGAGATTGAAGAAGAAGAATATATAGAAACCTTACAATCTATCTTAAGAAAAAAAATAGATAGGCATGACAATCTGAAACCCATTATCGCAAGAGATAAAGCTATACAATACGCTATATCCAGAGGATTTGAGACTTCTATTGTCTACGATCAGATAAGGTTGATAGAGTGATTTTAGTTTAGATATCCTTTGCGGAATAATATCCCTTTCTTAGCATCGAAGCCAGGCTTTACATTCCTGAGTAACAATGCTTGCTTGTAAGGATAACTGCGAGAATCCACAATATAAATCTTACAACCGATAGACTTACCCAGTTCCGAATGGGTATTCTTCCATAGATATGCGATTTCTTGAGCGGTGGTATTATAATCCTTAGACCACTTACCTCCTATCACTACTTCTATAGAAAATATGCCGTTAGAAAAATTTGTAAGCTTGGAGCTTAGACCATAACCGACACGGTAAAACATGTCTGTCTCTATAAAATGCTTTCTGTTGATTTCTTCGATATTCATAACAATCGA
This sequence comes from uncultured Saprospiraceae bacterium, assembly GCA_938002705.1. Taxonomy (GTDB): domain Bacteria; phylum Bacteroidota; class Bacteroidia; order Chitinophagales; family Saprospiraceae; genus RFSX01. Next base: position 4,490 of record CALLAG010000036.1, read on the forward strand.
AAAAAGGCAGAAACTATGCCATAATAAGCTTGATATATATGATCTTTTGTATATGACCATCAGCTTTCATTATAATAGTTCAAAAAAGAACTATTTTAATGGCTTAATAATGCTCTATCAATGAAAAAATTAAGTCTACTAGTCGTTACCCTATTCATGCTATCATGTAATCAAGAATCTACAGTCGTATCAGATGATAATGCTGATGCATTCAGTATGTGGGTCTTTAGATCAGTTATAGATCAGCAACCCAGAATGATTACTGCCCAGTTACAAGATGATTTCTATGTCAGTTACTATACACAGAGCGGTGCATTATACAAAGCATGGAAGGGCATCGTCAATATGGAAGGTGCAGTATATGATGGCGCTCATGGCCCTCAACCTACATCTGTAGGAGACGCCTATATCGAGAATGATCCAAAGTATAGACCATGGTCATATATGACTGCTAATGGATCACTACCAGCCACTATAGATTATAGAGGTCATAGAATGATGTCCGATCAGTTCCAGTTACTCTATACGCTCACTAATCCAGAAACCAATGCATCAACCGACGTTGCAGAAACGGTATCATCTGAAATCAATGAATCAGGGCAGCTAATATTCAAGCGTTCATTCTCTATAGAAGATGGAGATACATCAGTGCCTATACACTGGAAGGGTAATGCTATCGTGATAGATAAGATCATGATAGAAAATGCAGACAGCATGACCCTTAATGAAGAAGATGTCATAGATCAAAAAGGTAAAATCTATACAGACTATAGCATAGATATAGCAATGGATAATACTGGCACAAATGACTTAAACATTAAACTAAATAAACCTACAATTCTGGATCCTAATCTTGACAATGGATTCGATGCAGATGATAAGAGTCTACCTATCGGTGCCCAACTCATAGGTAAGCATGATTGTCGTTCTTGTCATAATGCTATGAAAAAAACCATAGGTCCCGCCTATGTATCTATAGCCAAAAAGTATGAGCATAACGATCAGAATAATATTATGCTTGCCAGCAAAATAAAAAAAGGTGGATCAGGTATATGGGGAGAACAAGTGATGACTCCGCATCCAGAAATAGCGGACTATGACCTCAAGGAGATGGTCAACTATATATTCTCTCTCGCAGAATATGAAGGTGTAAAAAAAGCAGACTCAGATAATGAGATCGTTACATTCTCAGCAACACCTGTCAATGCTGATGACCTCGTACCAGGAAGTGTTACGAGAATATATAATATTCCGAAAAACACACAGACCATACCTCAGAATCTTAATTCTATGAAGCCTATCATGGGTGGTGTAATGTCTAATTTCGGCAATCTATCAGGTAGTGACTTTAAAGATCTCGAAGATGATTTTGCACTCGTAAGTACTGGATACCTGCACATAGAACAAGAAGGACAGTATGACTTCAGACTATGGAGTGATGATGGGAGTAAGTTTTATATCAATGAAAAAGAAGTAGTTAATCACGACGGACTTCATGGCACTTCTATGAGAGAAAGCTCAGCCATGATGAAAGAGGGCTACCACCCTTTTCGCTTAGAATTCTTCCAAGGTGGTGGCGGTAAGTTCTTATCACTCAATTACAAAAAGTCAAGTTCAGATATCTGGGAAGTCGTCCCTACTAAGATGTTCATGCATGATAAGGCAGAACATAAATATATAGATGGCTTATCACTCCCTATGTCCATAGTAACTAAGACGCCTGGTGACAAGCAAATCTTATTAGACATGCACCCATCATTTACATTAGGTCAGGCGAGACCTGATAGCTTTGAGCCAAAGGTAGGTGGTATGGATGTGCTTCCTGATGGTAGACTCATCGTAAGTCTATGGGACGAAGAAGGAGGCGTGTATATCATGGAGAATGTAGATTCTGATAATCCCGCTGACATTAAGGCTAAGAAAATAGCACAAGGGCTCGCAGAACCTCTGGGTGTAAAAGTAGTAGATGGGAGAATCTTCATCATGCAGAAGCAAGAGATGACAGAACTCATTGATACAAATGGCGACGATATCATAGACGAATACAGAACACACTGCGACGACTGGGGTGCATCTAACAACTTCCATGAATTCAGCTTCGGTCTTGCAGAAAAAGATGGCTACTTATATGCTAATCTATCTACAGGTATACAACCTGGTGGAGCAGGCGTAGTAGACCAGCCAAAAGATAGAGGAAGCTGTATAAAAGTATCTGTTGCCGATGGCACAATGTCAAAAGTAGCTACAGGCCTCAGAACACCTAACGGTATAGGTGTCGGATATGGTGGTGATATATACATAGCAGATAATCAAGGAGACTGGTTACCATCGAGTAAGATCCTACATGTCAGAGAAGGTGACTGGTTCGGATCCAGAGCTGTAGACTTCGAAGGTACAGCGCAGCTCAAAGAAAAACCTCCTGTCGTATGGTTACCGCAAGATGAGATAGGTAACTCCCCTACTACACCGATAGCTATCAATGTAGGACCTTATAAGAATCAGATGATTCATGGAGAGGTTACACATGGAGGTGTTAAGAGAGTATTCGTAGATGAAGTGAATGGCGAACTACAAGGCTGTGTATTCAGATTCATGCAAGGCATGGAAGCTGGTGTCAATAGACTCACATGGAGTCCAGATGGTAAGACCCTCTATGCTGGTGGCATCGGTAATCCTGGCAACTGGCAGCAGTCAGGTAAGAAGTGGTATGGATTACAGAAGATGACTTATAATGATGAGAGCACATTCGAGATGCTTGCAGTACGTGCTCAATCTAATGGGATCGAAATAGAAATGACAGAAGCACTAGTAGAAGGTGATGGATGGTCTACAGATGACTACGAGATAGTACAGTGGTACTACAAACCTACCGCAGATTACGGCGGACCCAAATTAGACGAGACTACTCTCAATGTCAAGTCAGCAAGCGTATCTGATGATCGCAAGAAAATATTCTTAGAATTAGACGGTATGAAAGAAAATCATGTCATCTATATCAGAATAAAGAATCACTTTATCAGTGAGCAGAATCATTCTCTATGGTCTACAGAAGGCTGGTATACGATGAATCAAATACCTAATGGCAAAAACGGTAAAGTCCTCGCTAATAATTACAAGAAAGTAGCCAATGCCTTAAGTGCTTCAGAGAAAGCTAATGGCTGGGAGTTATTATTTGATGGACAATCACTGGACCAGTTCAAAGGATTCAAGACAGATACGATATCATCAAAATGGAAAGTTGAAAATGAAACTGTTTATTTTGATCCATCAGTACAAGACGGTGGTGGCGACATCATCACTAAAGAGTCTTACAAAGATTTCGAACTCAACCTTGAGTGGAAAATATCTAACTGTGGCAATAGCGGTATCTTCTATAATGTCGTAGAAGATGATAAGTACTGCTGCACATGGCAGACAGGACCTGAGATGCAGATCTTAGATAATACCTGTCATCCTGATACTAAATACGAAACACATAGAGCAGGAGACCTTTACGATATGATCGCATGTAATCATGTGACAGTCAATCCTGCATTACAATGGAATAAAGTCAGAATCATATCTAAAGATCAAAAAATGCAATTCTGGCTTAATGGATATAAAGTTGTTGACTTTACAATGGGAGATGAGAACTGGACTGATATGATCGCTAATAGTAAATTCAAAGATATGCCAGACTTTGGTAAATCTGATTCTGGCCATATTGCATTACAAGATCATGGAGATCCCGTATGGTTCAGAAACATCAAAATCAAGCGACTTTAAAGTAACACCCAATAGAGTCTAATTATTAAATCGAAAAACTAAAAACTTTACAACCAATGAATACAGGTATTAGAATCAAATTATCACTGATGATGTTCCTCGAATTTTTTATTTGGGGAGGATGGTTTGTGACATTAGGGACATACTTAGGCAGTAATCTGGGTGCTGATGGTGCACAGATAGGACAAGCCTATTCTACGCAGTCATGGGGAGCCATCATCGCTCCATTCATTATAGGATTAATAGCTGACAGGTTTTTTAATGCTGAGAAGATTCTTGGTGTACTACATCTCTTCGGAGCAGGCCTCATGTATATGATGGCGACCAGTGGTGACTTTTCTAATTTCTATCCACTACTATTAGGTTATATGATATTGTATATGCCCACATTAGCATTGGTTAATTCTGTAGCTTTCAATCAGATGAAAGATCCTGCTAAGGATTTTGCACATATCAGATTGTGGGGTACCGTGGGATGGATCGTTGCGGGATTAGTTATAAGTTTTGCCTTTAAGTGGGATGCACCTGCTACTATAGCAGATGGCCTTTTAGCTAACACTTTTATTATGACAGCAATCGCATCAGCTGCATTAGGCCTATTCAGTTTTACACTTCCATCTACACCGCCAACTTCCAAGGAAGCCAAAGGCATCGCAGAGATATTAGGTCTCGATGCTCTTAAGTTATTAGCTAATAAGAACTTCCTTATCTTCTTTATATCATCGATTCTGATTTGTATTCCATTAGCCTTCTATTACGCTCAGGCTAATCCGTTTCTCGTAGAACTGAATATAGACAACTCTGCAGGACTCATGACAATAGGTCAAGTCTCAGAGGTATTGATGATGTT
>CALLAG010000037.1 GCA_938002705.1 uncultured Saprospiraceae bacterium
ATCCTCTCCATTGTTGATCACCAGCTATACCTACTCCTAATGAAGTATCAGCGAACAACATAACCTTGCTTTGCTTTATATTATATCTTCCGTAAGCGAATATGTTTTGGAAAGTATGTTGTTCCCAGAAAAAACCTGGAAGTTCAACAGTGCTACTTGAGATACCATAACCTAATCCGAGATGCCACTTCTCATTAAGTCGCTTGCCTATAATGAAGCTTAAGTTAGCAGTAGCATTCTCATCGTTGCCTACACCTGAGAGTAGGTGAAATGAGTAGAACAATCCACCTGTCCTGTGATACTTGCCCTTCTCATACATAATGATATCTTGAGGAGGGCTACTCATTTTTTTGACAGACCTCTTATCTATAGTAATAGTATCCATAGTGCCTATGACCATCTTAATATCAAGAATATTTTCAGATACAATTTCTCCAACATATACAGAACCATCATTAGCATAGATCACAGATCTACCGATATCCTTTTGAGCAATCAGCGATAGAGCTAAGAAAGAAAAAATAAAAGTGAGTAAACCGTTTTTCATAATGGCAGTATAATGAAGTGAAGAAAAAAATAAAACAATGGAAGCAAGGCATTCCCCTTGCCTCCATTTTTATATTTAATATTCTTATATCTGGATAAGACTTAGAAGCGCTAAGTCTTGAGTGTCGCTTACTCGATATTGTCCAAATCCATTAGGACTTGCTATCAATATGATATCTGATCGTGTAGGATGTGCTATCACATCATAAGCTTGTACTGTAGAATCATAGTCAATCATAGATAAGTTACTTCCATTAGAAGCATCAAAAGTCTTAAGACCATTATCACCTTCACCTACATATAATACGTCACCTATCTTTGTCATCCCGAATGGGCTTAACATTTCGATCTCTTGTAACTGAGAGATACGGTTTTCTTGACTGATATCTAATACCAAAAGTGCATTAATATCACCTGGGCAACCTGAGTTATTAGTCCGTAATGTAACATAAGCTACATCACCATCAGGTAGTACAGGGTCACAAGAATCAACGTGATCAAAACTTGCCTGCCATCTTGGATTAGTCGGCGTCTCTATGTTGTATACTTGTACAGAATTCCTTGTCCCTATATATAGTGACTCATCCTGAGGATATATCGTCTCCATTCTCCATCCTGCTTGCTCACTCTGTATTAATTGCAGATTCTGATTATCAGAGAATACTGTTAGAAAAGAATTACTGATCACATACACATGATCATTAGAATGTGCTATCCTGTTCACCGTACCTATAGAAGAATTACTACTTCCAGAGAACGATGCAGGCACCGCAGAAGCTGGTATTATTCTATCTTCGAAATCAAAAAATGCTTGGTTATTATTGCCCCATATCTCATTCCATATACTCGTTCCTTCTTCCACTTCTTCCGTTACTTCTTCAAATTCGAATCCTATTAATGCTTCTCCATCATTATTAATAAAGTCTTGAATGAAAGCATTCTCTACCCTATTCTGTAATCTTGGATTTGTCATATCTGATATATCAATTTTGAGCATATCATACAGACTCTCTGCATAGATAAAATTATCATTTACATAAAACTCTCTATTGTTAGGGATACTGATGAAACTTAGTGCTGTTGGATTTTCAGGATTAGTATTGTCATATACATGAATGCCTTCTCCTTCTTCGCCGATAAGTAATAAGTCTTCTGAGACAAAAACTTTACCTGGGTCGACTATAGGCCTCGCCTCTTCATTAAGTGGTTGATTTCTTTGGATATTAAGATCTCCATAGACAGCTGTGGCTTTAGTATAGGTTAACTGTGCTGAATTGATATCTGAAGAACAAGAGTACATTAAGAGCATGGAAGCTGCCGTAAGAAAGAATAGTACTTTTTTCATTTTATTATGATTTAGGAATTGAAAAAATTAAAGAAGTTCTGTTATCGTATTAATATAAAACGGCAATAACGAAACTTAATTGCTTGACTAAACTATGTATTTATACATCGAGGATTATCATTATAATCCTTTTTTAAGAGCAATTTAAGTGATTTCTTAAGAGGTATCGTCTCATTTTAACTGTTTGAGACATATAACAAGTATCATCCAAGCTCTTCATACCATGAGACGTTGTATTCAGAAGATTCGTTGGTACTGCTCAGCTCATTTTCTATGTCTTCAGGTAGAAGATCACATTCGAATATTTCAGTTTAGTGCAAAAAAAAGGTCTGAACCGAAGTTCAGACCTACCCTAAAAAAACTAATTATATATTTTCTAATTAATTAAAGTCATTTTCTTAGTTGCAGTAAAATCATTGATATTTAACTGATAGTATAATATACTACTTGTTGATTGTATATCTGATTTGTTGATTATTACCTTCTGAGTACCAGTGCCATACTGAGAGCTCTGAGAATACACAACCTTACCTGTAACGTCGAATATTGTAATAGTTCCTAATCCCGCCTTAGCGATATTAAATTTAATTTCAGTCATATTGCTGAATGGGTTAGGTGTATTCTGATACAACTGATTCTGAACAATCTGAGTACCTTCATTAGAGAATAACTTGATGTCTACTTTCTCGAAGTTGCCATCCTTGTAAGCTTCTATAGAAGTGTATGCACTCGTTAGCTGAATCATATCAGCGATATTTCCATCAGCTGTAGCTGTAACATTGATCGTAAATAGATCACTGTCTTTGCTTACTGTACTAACATCTGCTGGAGCCCAACTTACAGTATGTAATTGATCACTTCGGTGGCCCATATTAGCTTCTGTAAGATCTATATTATTAGCCTGTACAGAACTTAATGTAAGACCATCTAACTCTAAAGAAAACTGGAATCCTAATACGGCATCGAAGTTATTACTTCTGAATGGTATAGCATAGGTCTGTCCTCGCTCTACTTTTCTATTATCGATGATAAAGTCAAGACTCTTATCACTTCTTACTTCTATAGCCTTATCTCCAAAGTTAGCTGTTACATCATTATTCACATCGCCATACTTAACTGCTACCATATCCTTATCACTAAAGTTCTGATTCAGATCAGATAATATTATAAAGTCAGCAGCTGTATATGGATCAAACTGTGTCACTGTTTCTTCACCATCTACAAATCCCCAACTTAGTGACATAGGAAATTCTTCAGTGACACCAAGTATCAGTTTCCTGATTTCTATAAGGTCAATAGCCGTGATGCTTTCGTTCTGATTAACATCAGCAGCGATTAACTTATAAGCACTATTGAGTTTTTCTTTACCTAGTATATGTCTTTGTATCATGACGATATCCAGTGTACTTACACCATTTAAGTAATCATCATTTTTCTCTCCCGAGATCATATAGTCGAATCCTGTATCCAGATCACTGAATGCATACTGACCATTACTATCAGTCGTTGTGGTGATAGGAAACTGAGGTTGATTACTTTGTAGTACTACTTCTACATTCTCTACGATGACACCATTCTCTGTCATCACTGCACCCTCTATGGCTACTTTGTTACCATTAGCACCACAAGAACCTAATACATTGATCTCATCTATATCCCAAGCATTTACAACTGCTCCATTACCTACTAAGCAGTATGGCAATAGTTCGAATGTAAATGTCGTCTGAGTCGTAACTGTAAAGTCATCGCCCGATAAGTCGATCGTCTGTAGTGTCCAATCTCTGTTAGTAGCGATATCTTCCATTCTTAGCACCTCTGCACCATCTCTGAGCACTCTCACGCCGTATCTTGTAGGATAATTATTAGGTCCAGAAGGTCCGCTTATCCATGAGAACATTTCAGGTCCTTTCTCAAAGAAAGTTAACTGACTTATGTTAGCTGGATCATTACCTGAAGGTGTGACTGATACATTAAATATAATAGACTTCTCATTACCTGCAGAGTACGTACAAGAATCAAACGATCCTACACACATCGCTGGCGTACCACCTACACCTTCTGTACAAGAATGAGGATTATTAGCAGCTGGTAGTCTAGTAACGATACTTGCTGTCACTGATCCACATGTTAATGTATTAGGATATGCTGGAACGAATTCAGAAAAGTCAATATCAGACTGATCAGTCGTAGCGAATGATCTACACGCATCAAGTGAATAATTAACAATAGATACTGGATCATTGCCGCCTACAACTGGTTCTCTACAATCAGTCAAACTTACTGCAGAAGCTCCCATGAAAAAATCATTAGCTAAAGGTGCAATATCGCCACCTGTAGTAGGTACTCCAAATACTAAAAATCTACCACCTGCATTAGCTCTTTCTGCTACATATATTCTCTGTGCTACATGATCATAAGCTACATCTACAGGATTACCTAATGATGTAGAAGCACCTGCAATCCTAATTTGCTCAGCAGCTGTAATTCGATTATCAGCACTCGCTCCAGACCAGTTATTAATTATAAATAATGCTCCGTCATCAGCAACGGCTCCACTACCTACATCTGTAAGTACCATGACATTATTAGCTACATCATATGCAATACCATGCGTTCTTACAAGACCATCCACAACCACTCTTCTCGCTGGTGTTACTGAACCGTTAGCAGTTGCAAGAAAGTCTGGGAATATACCTACATCAGAAGAGTTATCTACGATAGCCATTAATGTCGTACCGTTAAATGTCATCCCCCATAAGTTAATATCCGTAGTTACAATTCTATCTAGTGTGATAGCCGTAGGTGATATCGTGTATATTATAAAACTGTTTTGCTGACCATTAGAATCTGCTGCATCTTGAGCTACAACTAATTTGTCACCAAGAACAGCAATCTCTCTACCATTACTAAAGTCTGAAGTAGATGTAGCAGTGAGTGTAGGCGTACCACCAGAGCTTAAGCTTGACTGTACATTAGAGTATGCATTGATAACGTTATCTGACCTATTGAGCTGATATAACACATCAGCTTGCTCATCATAATGAACACCGTCAGCATCTACACCTGCAGCAGCAAATGTAGAAGCACTCATATTACCAGCATCATCAAAACCATAAGTGGCTACGACACCAGAATTATTACTTGATACAAATACTTTGGTAGATGGATCTGATATAAGATTATCCATAGGTAATACTATCTCACCACTGCATGCGCCAGTTCCATCATGTGGCTGTGCTAAGTAAGGAAAAGAACCAGAAAATGCTTTATCATTAGCTTCTACTCCTGTTGTATAAGTCAATACACCCAATAGGTCTTCAGTGACAGGACTTGGAGAAGTTGCTGGATCATAATCATCATACCATAATCCGATAGCGGCTAATACAACGCCACTTACAGCTTGTAATTCTATTCTCGTTACATCATCCTCTAATCTTCTACCATTAGGAAATCCATCCATGTTAGGTATAAACTCCAAGTCAGATGTCGTATTAAATGGAGCAACTGTCAGTCCAATAGCTGCAGCTTGTATGAGACCTAATGTGCTGAAGTTAGCATCATCTCTCGGTGTCACTGGTACCGCCATATTAAGTCTCAACATGTCACCACCATTAGGCAAGAAGTTATTGACAAAAGGCTTACCTGCTGCAAGTGGATTACCGTCTTTACCTGTAGCTAATTGGTAAGGTATGACATTAGGCACTCCTGTATGGAATGCTGGCCATAGATCCACAGATCTCGGCTTACCAGCTGCTGGTAATAGTAATGTACCGAATACTGCATCATCTAATGCTGTACCTGCAAGAGCAGGATTTCCCTTAAGACCGAATAGACCATCAGCTTCATTACTAAAGTCAAACATACCCAATGAGTTAGTCTGTATTCTCAGAGGACCGAAGGCAGGTACTGCACCACCAAACTGATCATCATCCATGTATAAAGCCAATTCTGGATTGTAGAAATATTCAAAGTGAGCTGGATTCTCATTATAAGGCGTAAGACTATTCCACTCATCCTTAGCACCGATAGGAATTACTGCCTCATTAGTCAGTGGCATTCCAAGTCTTGATACTTGTATCCAATCACCACTTACTGTAGGATCTCCATCAGCACTTAATGTCGTCACTGCAGGACGACTTGCAGAAGCCCATACACCTATTACATAATCAGAATCAAGAATATTAGTAGGAGTAGCTGGAGCACCTGCTTTGAGTAATGTAGAGATAGGCACTTGTATTGCGAGTGCACTTACATTATAACAAGCTACAGCATCTACAGGCTTACCGCCATCTTGTCTTGGTGCATCACCTAGATCAAAGATACCACCAAGATCCACAAAGAAAGGATCGTCAGTAGGACCAGCGAATACTGTCTCACCAGTAGATGCAGTAGTCACTGCTCCGTTAAATAATGCATCGTATGTTGTATTTAACCCTACACCACTTTCTATAGATCTTGGACCTATATTATTAGGAGGCACAACACCGTCTTGTATAATCGTCGTGAAGCTTGCTCCACCATCTACACTTCTTTCAAGATTATAAGTTGCTTTTTGATTTTGCTTCCCTAATCTGATATTGAAAAATGTAGTCGGATCTTCGTTAGTTATAGTAAACGTAAATCTGTATACGATCTCATCACCCACAACAGAAGCATCATTATCTACGTGTATCTCGTATCTGATATTCTCCCCGAATGAGTAATAATTAGGTCCACCTTGTGGCAATTGCAATGGCACATAAGTGGCGATCATAGTGATCATGTCCGGATTGTCAGGACTTCTAAATGCGTAAAGATCCACATTATCTGCAAGTGGATCATTAGCAATTAATGGTGCCTCCCTATGACTGGAAGCCATAAGTTGGATACCACTCATAGTCATCATTATAACTACAAGGATTAGATTTTTTAGTGTTAATATATCTTTCATGTATTATATATTTAGAAATATGCTGAAAACCTAAAAGGTAGAATCACAAATCTTTTTTTAGTGCTTGATTTTATCTACCTCTTAGATCTTCATTATTAAAAGGTTTTTATTTTTATTCAGAATAGATACTCTACTATTGTCCTATTTCAGTACCTCTCCATGGCTGAGCCACATAAGGGAATGTACTTGTAAATGGTGCATCATTAGTCTCTACTCCAGTAGTATAAGTCAATACATTTAATAGATCCTGAGTAACGGGACTCGGAGATGTGGTAGGATCATAATCGTCATACCATAATCCAATAGCTGCAAGTACAACACCACCTACTGCTTGTAATTCGATTCTCGTTACATCATCTTCTAATCTTCTACCATTAGGAAATCCATCCATGTTAGGTATAAATTCTAAGTCAGCAGTTGTATTAAATGGAGCAACTGTCAGTCCGATCGCCGCAGCTTGTATAAGACCTAACGAGCTGAAGTTAGGGTCATTCCTTGGTGTCACTGGGACAGCCATATTCAGTCTCAACATATCACCACCATTAGGTAAGAAGTTATTGACGAATGGCTTACCCGCTGCAAGTGGATTTCCGTCTTTACCCGTAGCTAATTGGTAAGGAATAACATTAGGTACTCCCGTATGGAATGCTGGCCATAAATCTACGGACCTTGGCTTACCAGCTGCTGGTAATAGCAATGTACCGAATACTGCATCATCTAATGCTGTACCCGCAAGTGCAGGATTCCCTTTAAGGCCGAATAATCCATCAGCCTCATTACTAAAATCAAAACTTCCTAAAGAGTTAGTCTGTATTCTAAGTGCACTGAATGCAGGAACTGCACCACCGAACTGATCATCATCCATGTACAGAGCTAATTCTGGATTATAGAAATACTCAAAGTGATCAGGATTCTCATTATACGGAGTTAATCTGTTCCACTCATCTTTAGCACCGATAGGAATTACGGCCTCATTAGTCAGTGGCATTCCTATTCTTGATACTTGTACCCAGTCACCACTGTATTCTACTTGATCACCTGTAATCAATGTCTTCACTGCTGGACGACTTGCAGAAGCCCAGACACCTATCACATAATCAGCATCAAGGATATTAGTAGGAGTAGCTGGAGCACCCTCTTTTAATAATGTCGCAATCGGAATCTGTAATGCAATAGTATGACAGTTATACTTTGCAAGAGCATCTCTCGCTGGTCCATCCTGACGTGGAGAATTTCCTAAATCAAATATCCCACCTAAGTCAACATAGAAAGGATCATCTATAGATCCAGCAAAAACTCTCTCACCTGTGCTAGTGTTAGTGATAGCTGAATTAAATAATGAAGAGTACGTAGTATTAAGACCGGCTCCACTTTCTATAGATCTTGGACCTATGTTATAAGGAGGAACGACACCTTCAGTTACGATATCTTGAAAACTCACACCACCATCTATACTTCTAGATAATGTATATGTTGTTTTTAAGTTTTCTTGACCTAATCTGATGTTAAAGAAAGTAGATGGATCCTGATTCTCTTGCGAGAATTCCATTCTATATACGATCTCATCACCTGGTACAGATGCATCGTTATCGATATGAATCTCATATCTCACATTCTCACCAAATGTGTAATAATTAGGACCACCTTCAGGAAGTTGTCCCGGTATGTAGTTAGCTATGATGGTGATCATATTTGGATTCTCTGGACTTCTGAATGCATACAGATCTGTATTATCTGCAAGTGGATCATTAGAAATCAATGGTGCTTCTCTATGGCTTGATGCAATAGATGAAGTCATCTGAACAAAAAATGCAATAACCACCAAGAGAGGAAGCACTACTGCTTTTCGAAATTTCTTTTGGTATTGGATAATTTTCATCATGTATTTATTTATTTTTTTT
>CALLAG010000038.1 GCA_938002705.1 uncultured Saprospiraceae bacterium
GTTGATCTTTACCATTACTTATTGATATCCCACAATCCTTAAGAAGTTGTAGAGATTCTTGATTAAGTCTTCCGCTTTTTTGAATGGCAATTTTAAGTTTACTCATATTGTTAGTTTAAATCTGAGCAAACTGATGTGCATAAAAAAACACTGTCCAATTTACTCAGACAGTGTTTTATTTGATATATCTTAAAGATTACTACATATCAAAATCAATCCGCCTGAAGGCAAATATGAAAATGATGAAGATGTAGATTTGATAATTTCATTTTATGTATATGTTTCTATAAGACAAAACTAAATAGAATTTGTTCACTAACAAAGAGAAAAACAAATTATCCTAATATTACCCTACTTATCAATGTACCAACTAAACTTACTCTTCAGAATTTTTTCCTTATAAGTTCTTATATAATCTAAATAGGCAATGGCTACTGGTGATAGCTTCTTGCTCTTAAGCCATATCAATCTCCAGTGAGTTACGATAGGTAATCCCTTAGATGGAACTATATGTAGTTGTTTTTTCTGTAGCTCATTCTTTATGCCTATCAGAGGTATTATAGAATAACCTAATCCAGCTATCACAGCTTGTTTTACAGCTTCATTAGATGTAAGTTTTATAGCCTTACGCTTTTCTGTATTTTTATAATAAGCATCCATAGTCGCTCTGGTAGCAGATCCTTCCTCTCTGAACAAGAGATGTTTATCGGGATCTAACACCTTATCACTATTTACTAAGTAAAGTTTATTCTCTACAAGAAGCTCTTCATACACATCTATTTTTTCTGGAACTACAGAGACAAGTGCAAAGTCTATTTCATTATCCTGTAGTGATTTCATGACGATTGACTTATTAGATACATCTAAGGTGAGATCAATACCCAGATGTTCATGTATAAAACCACTCAGAAAATATGGGATAACGTACTTACCAGTAGAGGCAGATGATATACGCAACTTACCGGCTAATAATCCTTTATACTCTTTGGTTTTATATTTTAATTCCTCCGCCTCTGAGAGTATACTTTCTGCTATTGTAGCGATTGATTTTCCAAAATCAGTCAGAATCATTCGCTTTCCATTATGCTCAATAAGTGGAATCTCAAATTGTTTCTGAAAGTTTTTAAGCTGAATAGAGAGAGCAGGTTGTGTCATAAACATCTCCTCAGCTGCTCTGGTAATGTTCTGTATACGAGCTACCTCAAGAAAAATACGTAATTGATGGAAAGTAAAATTCATATCAAGATTTAACTTTTTTTGTTTTAAAACTGAATAATTAATAAGCAGATATAATGATCATGACGGGATATCAGATCATAAAATTACTATAAAAATATTTTATAGTAATCATAAGAATTATATATTTTAATATATGAAAGATATTGTTGAAATTTGTCTTATAAATAAAAAAGATGTACAATACTAAAGACAGAATACCAACAAGAGAAAACCTAAGACAGTATGATTCTACTGCTAATAAACAGAATAGAACTGTTAATGAGACAAAAACTCAACTGAGGTACCCATTAGTACTGATAAGCACGCTCACATTCATAGCTATATGGATAGGTCTTATACTTACAACATTTCCAGCATATTATGATATAGCGATACAGTGTTCTATCATAATTGTGTGTCTTGCATTCTTCAGAGAGCTCGACACCAAGCATAACAATGATTCAGAAAACATTTAATAACAAATAATAATACTATAACAATGGAAGCGACATTAGCAAAGCAGCAATTACAAGTAATGGATGGAAAATTTACACCAATAGAGGCAACAGATGTCATCACTAAAATGATAGACGATCAGATCAATGCATGCAAAATCCAACACTTAAGTAGATGGATCAAAAATGACACTGAAAATTCTGAATCTGTTAACGACAAAGTAATCCACTTAAATAGATGTAAAAATGAATTCATGCGAATCATTCAAGAAGCTAAAGCTGAGGGGTGTGAGGTTGAGTTGTCAGGTAACTTTACAATAACATTAGCAAAATAAATATTACAATGCAAAACACTACAGAAATTAACACTAACCAAAATACACCTACAATGAAAGCAACTAAAATTGCAGTTGCCTTAGGTGATGGCATCGGTCCAGAAATAATGAAAACTGCCTTAAAAATATTAGATGCCGCAGGCGCAAGAATAGAGCCAGAGTTTATTGATGTAGGTGAGCAAGTCTACCTCAACGGTAACACAGCTGGTATAACTAAAGAAGCTTGGAATACCATACACAGAAACAAAATTATATTAAAAGCTCCTATAACAACACCACAAGGTAAAGGATACAAAAGCTTAAATGTAACACTAAGGAAATCACTTGGACTCTTTGCTAACATACGTCCAGTAATTGCAATGGATCCATACGTAACTACTGGACATCCTAAGATGGATGTAGTTATCGTAAGAGAGAACGAAGAAGATCTCTACGCAGGTATAGAGCATCAGCAGACTCAAGATGTCGTCCAGTGTCTTAAGTTAATCACAAGACCAGGATCTGAGAAGATTATTAGATATGCATTTGAGTATGCAAGAATATATGGCAGAAAGAAGGTTACATGTATGGTCAAGGACAATATAATGAAACTGACCGATGGCTTATTCCATAAAGTATTTGATGAGATAGCTCAAGAATATCCTGAGATAGAAAGCGAGACACAGATCATAGATATAGGAGCTGCCAGATTAGCGACGTATCCAGAAAGGTACGATGTAGTCGTCACCTCTAATCTATACGGTGATATCATCTCTGACATTGTCGCTGAAATAGCTGGATCTGTTGGACTTGCAGGATCAGCAAATATTGGAAAAGAAGTCGCAATGTTCGAGGCTATACATGGATCTGCACCTGACATAGCTGGTAAGTCTATCGCTAATCCATCAGCACTTATTAATGCATCAGTAATGATGCTTGCACACATAGGACAAGCTGATATAGCAGATAAGATCAAGAATGCATGGCTAAAAACCATAGAAGATGGGATGCATACAGCTGATATATTCAAAGAAGGATGGAGTGCCAAGAAAGTATCTACTACAGAATTTGGAGATGCAGTGATAAGTAGGTTAGGACAAACGCCTAAGACACTTCCTGTAAGCCACCTCGCAAAAGGAAATGAAACTATAAAGATACCTGAATACATCAGAAAGACACAAACTAAAGAACTTGTAGGTGTAGACGTATTCATAGATTGGTCAGGATCTGATCCTAATGTAATAGGTAATAAACTTAACACATTAGAGTCTGATGGGTGGAAGCTAAAGATGATAACTAACAGAGGGGTCAAGGTATTCCCCGATGGCTTAGAACATACTTACTGTACAGACCACTGGAGATGTCGTTTCGTATCAGAACACACAGATACTAAGGCATCACCACCTTTATACAAATTAGTTACTCGTAACAAATTAATACAGCTATTGAGTGATCTGTATAAAAATGAATTTGATGTTATAAAAACTGAAAACCTATATGAATTCGATGGTAAACGAGGATTCTCATTAGGTCAAGGTGAATAAAAATAAGTTGGTTAAAAAGTTGGATTTTTTTGTAGCAGGAAAATTGGTAAGTTCTTGCTGAAGTGAATTTGATTGTGAAATGTTTTAACTTGTGAGTAATAGCATTGTAAGGGGTGCATATTGCTCGCAAGTTTTTTTTGTGATATTAAAATGAATATATCATAACGAGCAAATAAATATTACCCTTCTAATTTAGTGACCCACTTATCCCAATCCTCATTAGCCTTATCAAGAGCTTCTTCTTTTTCTTTAATAGACTTCAGAGCGGCAGGACCTTCAGGAGAGTTATAGAATGTTACATCTAATAATTTATCATTGATCTCTTTTATTTCCTTTTCTATTCTGGCGATAGCTTTCTCAGCTTTACTGATATTTCTATTTATTGCCTTTTGCTCTTGATAACCCAATACTTTTTTGACCTTTACTTTGGGCTTATTGCTTTCGTCTTGAGATACCTCAAACTCCCTAATATCCTGAGAATCTCTTTTATTAAGAACATACTCTAAGTCCCCAAGATGTTTCGTCACAGTTCTATCACGAAATTCGTAGGTGACATCTATACTGCCTTTAAGGATATCTCTATCGTGAGATACGATAATCAGTGTACCTGGGTATTCTATAATAGCTTGTTTAAGCATGGCTTTAGAATGTATATCGAGGTGATTAGTCGGCTCATCTAATATCATGAAATTAGACTTCTGAGATACGAGACATGCCATAGCTAATCTTGACTTCTCTCCCCCACTTAGTACTGACACTTTCTTGTGTACGTCATCTCCTGAGAATGAGAATGCACCTAAAGTTTTTCGGGAGGCTGTATAGAACTCGGGATCACAAAGAGACTCTATCGTTTCAAGAACTGTCAGCTTATCATCTAATACTTCTGACTGATCTTGCGAGAAGTAATTGACAATTACATTATGGCCGAGTTCTACATTACCCGAATTATAATCGATTGATCCAGCTATCATTTTTACAAGAGTAGATTTCCCTTGTCCATTCTGCCCTACAAATGCGACTTTCTGTCCCTTTAATACTTCGAGATTTACATCTTCCAGTACGTGATGATCATCATAAGACTTGCATGCATTCTCTACCTTGACGACGACCTTGCCTGACGACCCTGTTACTGGAAACTTAATACTTATATTGGTAACATCGTCACTTTCTATCTCCACTCTTTCGACTTTATCGAGCTGTTTTTTCATTGACTGGGCCATCTTTGTTTTCGTTGCCTTAGCCATGAACTTTGTGATGATTTTCTCCTTCTGCTTGATTTCTTTTTGCTGATTGACGTAAGCTTGCTTTTCTTTCTCTTGTCTTATCGCTTTGGACTCTAAGTATTTATGATACTTTCCCTTAAACGTAAATATTTTCTTGTTACCGAGTTCAAAGATATTATTGGCGATATTACTCATGAATTGTACATCGTGAGAAATGAACAATAACGCTTTGGGATAAGTCTTTAGATATTTTTCAAACCATATTAATGCCTCTATATCTAAGTGATTATCGGGCTCATCTAAGAGGAGTATATCTGGCTTAGATAATAATAACTTAGACATCTGCACTCTCATCTTCCATCCACCAGACAGACTGCTTATAGGATCTGAAAATTGATCTTCTCTGAAGCCCAAGCCTCTCAGAATTCGACTTGATTCAGCATGCGGATTATTGACATCTAATGAAGACAGCTTGATATTAAGGTCAGAAATATTATTAAGGATTTCATTAAGTTTTTGCTCATCCTTCTCAGTGCCAAGGGCATTATTATTTTCATCCAAAAGCCTCTGAACCTCGAAGTACTCTTCATAACATTCTAAGCAAGTATCCATAATACCTTTAGTCTCATCAAGATTAAAATGCTGAGAGAGGTATCCGATATTACAATTCTTAGGCATCAACACCTCTCCTGTATCTGGCGTGATATCTCCTTTTATTATCTTGAATAGTGTGGTCTTACCAGCTCCGTTCCTACCTATTAAGGCTGCTTTATCACCATCATTAAGCATGAAAGATATATTATCTAACAAGTGATGGCTACCGAAGTATAAGCTTATATCTCTTAGGGCGTACAATGATTAATTATGACTTATGTAGTTAGGAATTTGAGCTATGATGGAGTATGCATCGCCCTTATTATCTAAGGCTTCTTGCCATAATGCACTGGACTTGGACTTAAATATATAATTAGCATATAGATCAGAGACTATCCATGAGCCTGTCGCCATTTCTTGCTGCAGCTGGCCAGCTTCCCAGCCACTATATCCTATGTAGAACCTGATATTACCTCTATTAATAAGACCCGATTCTATTAAGAATTTTAACTTTTTGAAGTCACCACCCCAGTATATCCCAGTAGATACCTTTATACTATCTTCTAATAGATCTCCTACGTTATGTATATAGTGCAGAGTATCAGTCGCGACTGGGCCACCGTAATAAACCTCGAATTTTTCATCAGTATCAACATCACCGATAATTTCTGTGATATCCATGTTGATAGGTTTATTGAGTATAAATCCTACCGTACCTTTTTCTTTAGAATACTCACAGATGCCCACTACCGCTCTCTTAAAGTTAGTATCCATCATGAAAGGCTGAGCTATCAGTGTCTTTCCTG
Organism: uncultured Saprospiraceae bacterium; assembly: GCA_938002705.1. Classification (GTDB taxonomy): domain Bacteria; phylum Bacteroidota; class Bacteroidia; order Chitinophagales; family Saprospiraceae; genus RFSX01. The sequence continues at coordinate 6,155 of CALLAG010000038.1, forward strand.
CTTCTATATCTCTCTTATCCATAGGCATTCTAAGAATTAATTATAATTGAGTAATATCTAATTTTCTATCTACACGCTTAAAGAATCCACTTAGTACCTTAGCACCGAATTCTATATAGTCCTTGTGACCATCAGATATCATATTATGCATTGTCTGAGTCCAACGTACTGGTGATGTAAGTTGTTCTATAAGGTTCGACTTGATAGTATCCAGATCTGTTGTAGGTATAGCGTTAACGTTCTGATAGATAGGACAAGTAGGATCATGGAATGTCGTCTGTTCTATGGCATCCTTGAGAGTATTCTGCGCTGACATCATCAGCGGAGAGTGGAATGCACCATTGACATTAAGAACGAGGGCTCGCTTTGCTCCTCTTTCTTTAGCTAATTCTGCAGCAGTTTCTATCTTGTCTATACTTCCTGATATTACAAGCTGTCCTGGGCAATTATAATTAGCCGCTACAACAATATCACCTGCATCATTACACACAGATTCTACTACAGCGTCCTCGAGGCCCAATATAGCAGCCATCGTACCTTCTGTACCATCACAAGCTTCTTGCATAGCCATAGCTCTTCTTTGTACTAATGTCAGCCCATCCTCAAAACTTAACACCCCATTAGCCACTAATGCGGTCAACTCTCCTAAGGAATGACCTGCTACAGCAGTAGGGACAATATTATCTTTGTTGATATAATATCTAATGATAGAATTAAGGAATACTGCAGGTTGAGTAATCTTAGTTTGCTTGAGGTCCTCTTCAGATCCTTCGAACATTACTTCGCTGATCTTATAATCTAATACTTCATCAGCGTTATCATACCACTTACGAGCGACACTACTACTTTCGTAGAGGTCCTTCCCCATTCCAACATATTGTGATCCCTGACCAGGGAAAAGCAAAACAGCCATATTTATACATTTTTTACAAATGTAGCAGAACAGCAGTAGAACTCTACGATATCAGTCTAAGAAATTCGTTACGGGTCTCAGACTCTGCAAATACACCTTTAAAACCTGAAGTTGTCGTCATAGAATTCTGCTTCTCCACACCTCTCATGGCCATGCACATGTGAGTGGCCTCGACTACTACAGCTACACCTTGGGGCTTTAATGAAGTATCTATACATTCTAATATCTGCTCAGTAAGTCTTTCTTGCACCTGTAGACGTCTTGCGAATACATCAACTATCCTCGGAATTTTACTTAATCCTACTATTTTACCATTGGGGATGTATGCGATATGTACTTTTCCGAAGAATGGTAGCATATGATGCTCACACAGAGAATATAGCTCAATATCTTTAACGAGTACCATACTGTCGTATTCCTCATTAAATATGGCATTTCTCATTATTTTGACCGGATCTTGGTTATATCCTTGTGTCAGAAATTGCATTGCTTTAGATGCTCTCTCAGGCGTCTTTATTAGCCCCTCTCTCTTGACGTCTTCTCCTAATGTCTTTATGATAGTAGAATAATGTTTCTTTAGAGTATCGGTTACTTTGGTATTGTATGTCTCTTTCTTAGTATAACTCATTAATGAATTGTAGTATTATAAAAGTGTATCTATTCAAGGTTATTAAACCGATCAATGGATGATTGGTTCATTAAACCTAATAAATAGACTTGTAAACATCCTCATATATCGTTAAAAAATATCATTTTGTCTATGACTCTTGAAGCATGAGTGAGTAAATAGTAAATTGTAAGAGTGAATTGGGAAGATATAAAAAGTACATCTAAAGATCTAGCTACGGCACCAGGATTCCTACATCTGAGTTTCTGGCTGTTAACCTATCTATTTCTGTTTATAATAGATAATAGAGACCTGCCTAACCTCTATAAGCTGATAGATAACCTTGTCGATATATCCTTTTTCATGTTTATATCCTACGTCAATATTTTCTATCTCATCCCTAAATTTCTTCAGAATAAGAAGCCACTCCTCTATATGCTATCTCTGATAGGGATGGCTTTTCTACTTTCTCCGATACTGACTTCCGCTTACTTATTGATATATCGCAATTTTCTTGATGAGGTTAATACAAGGTTAGAGTTTAAGAATACAGCCTTTATTATATGCTTATTTGTGGGATTAGCTTCTATGCTATTTAAAGTAACTAAAGACTGGCTCATCCATCAGCAAGAACGTAAAGAGCTGGAGAGCCAGAGACTACAGTCTGAGCTCAAGTTTCTCAAGTCTCAGATAGACCCACATTTCTTCTTCAATACATTGAATAATCTCTATGCACTTACCCTCAAGAAATCCGACTTAGCTCCAGAAATAGTGCTACGATTATCAGAAATGATGCGTTATATGCTGTATGAGTGCAATGAACTCAAAGTCCCTTTAGATAAAGAGATTAACTATCTTAAAAATTACATAGAATTAGAAAAGCTAAGGCAGGGCCATAATTTTGAAATTAATTTTGATGTAAAAGGAGAGTCCAAGGGGAAGATGATTGCGCCTTTAGTAATTATTCCTTTTTTGGAAAACAGCTTTAAGCATGGTGTCAATAATCAAATCAAGTCTGGCTTTGTCAATATTGATATGCAGGTCGCAGAAGAGAATGTAATATTGGAAATAGAAAATTCGAAAATCACCACTCTACATGATAAAGGACAAATTAAAAAATCTGGAGGCATTGGTCTTAAGAATGTCAAAAGAAGATTAAACCTGATATATCCTAATAAACACGACATAGACATTATCGATAAATCAAATTCATTCAAAGTTTTATTAGATATCCAACTAACTTAGAAGTGATTAAGAAACATAATGTTAATCCTTATGCAAGTCATTGAAAGACAAATCATAGTAATAAACAATCCCTGCCGCTATAGCAGCAAAAATGCAATTTTACATGATTTGTATTCCAAGCAGCTACATTTGGTTTTAACCAACGTTTTATAAATTACTTCGCAAAAAACAAAATATGATAAAAACATTAATCGTAGACGACGAGCCTCTTGCACTTGACATTATAGAATCATATATAGAAAAGATTCCGGATCTCGAACTTGTAGCAAGGTGTGATAACGCCATAGATGCTAATGAAATATTACAGAAAGAACATGTAGACCTGCTTATCTTGGACATTCAGATGCCTCAGATGACCGGTATAGAGCTGGTCAAATCCCTGAGAACTGCACCTAAGGTCATCTTCACAACGGCCTACTCTGAGTATGCTGTAGAGGGCTTTGAACTTGATGCTGTAGACTACTTACTTAAGCCAGTTGCCTTTGACAGATTTATGAAAGCGGTCAATAAAGTCAAAGATGGTAATGACAAGTCCCACGTAGCAGCAGATGATGATTACTTTTTTGTCAAAGCAGATAAAAAACTTATAAAAATCCACTTCAATGAGATTCTCTATATAGAAGGACTTAAGGACTATGTAATAATCAAAAAAGAAGCAGGCCGTGTGGTAGCCTTACAGACTATGAAAAGCTTAGAGGCTAAGCTACCTTCTAATATATTCATGAGAGTACATCGGTCATATATTGTCAATATCGCCAAGATAAAAGCTGTAGTAGGTAACTCATTAGAATTAATAGAAAACGGTAAGACAAAAGATATTCCTATCGGTAAAAACTATAAAGATGATCTCATTGCAATCATAGAAAGTAATAAGTTGTAGACAAGATTGGTTACCCCACAGTTACAAGAATTAATAGAAGTAATATCTCATAAGTTAGGCACCGCAATCCTTTCTTACGACACAGTACATGGAGGTGATATCAATCATGCACTTAGGATAGAGACTGCTAATAAGACCTACTTCTGTAAGTATAACACATCTGTTGACCATAGAGGTATTATTGAATCTGAGGCTGCAGGCTTAGAGCTACTGCATGATAATGGTATTAACATACCGTGTAGCATAAGCCTTATC
>CALLAG010000039.1 GCA_938002705.1 uncultured Saprospiraceae bacterium
CCAAAAGTCTTTTCTGAGGATCGCTTGTTTTTTTCGCCACGGGTGTATCACTTCTAGACAAAAGAAAACCAAGGATACAGCAATCAACCAATAGAAGTAATTTTTCCAGCTAGGGTGGGTTATTTCATGCCACAGATAAGAAGCATAACCTGCATAACCATTGATAAATATGTCGACGTACTTTTGCATTGTTCTCTTAGTAACTTAAAAATAGTAACAACTACAGTTGTATTCTAATTATAAGAGAGATGTGTGGCGAATTGTTTAAAGATAAAGGATGTTACAGCAAAATTAGTATGCCGGAGGTTACAAAGGCTTTTTCATTTTAAGAGAAAATACACGTAGCTTAATCCCTTGGTCCCTTAATCCCTTAATCCCTTGATCCTTTGATCCCTTAAACCCTTAAACCTTAAGTCCTTTCCTAAAACTTAATACAAACATTCTTAGGTTCAGTAAAAAATTTCAAAGCTTCAAATCCACCTTCTCTTCCGATACCAGAATTCTTGACTCCACCGAAAGGGGTTCTGAGATCGCGATGCAGCCATGTATTGACCCATACGATACCGGCATCTATGTGTTTAGATAAGCGCTGTGCTCTTGATATATTTTCTGTCCATACTGAGGCTGATAATCCATATGCCGTTCCATTAGCATATTGAAGAACTTCCTCTTCTGTATCGAATGGAGTTATAGTAACTACGGGGCCAAAAATCTCTTCTTGATTAGTTCTGCAGTTAGGGGGTAGGCCTTCTATAATTGTGGGTGCAATATACCAGCCGTTTTCGTGACCTGAAGGATGTACTGCATGGCCACCCGTAAGTACGGTACCACCTTCTTCTTTAGCTAATTCTATATAGGATAATATCTTGTCATAATGCGGCTTAGATACGATAGCACCAAACTTAGTATCTGCATCAAAAGGGTGGCCTACCTTTTGGTTTTCAGTAACGGGGATAAAATCTTTTTTGAACTGTTCGTAGATGGGACGCTCTATGTATATACGTGATCCACATAAGCAGATCTGACCTTGACTAGCAAATGATGATCTGATGGTATTGCGTATCATTTCTGGATAATTACAATCTGCAAAAATGATATTAGGATTTTTGCCACCCATTTCCAGCGATACTTTCTTAAAGTCCCTTGCGGCAACTTGCGCTATCTCTCTACCCACATTTGTACTACCTGTAAATGAGATCGCTTTGACCTTGCTGTGATTGGTTAAGGGTGCACCTACTTTGTCACCATAACCATTTATAATATTCAATACACCCGGCGGCAAACCTGCCTCTATGCATATCTCAGCTAATCGAAATGCTGTCAGAGGTGTCACCTCTGACGGCTTAGCGACAACCGTATTTCCTGCTGCTAATGCTGGCGCTATCTTCCATGAGAATAGATACAGTGGCAGATTCCACGGACTGATACATGCGACGACGCCTAATGGATGACGTAAGGTATAGTTGATGGCATCTGTCATCTCATGAGATTCTGAAGCGAATTGTGTTATGGCATTACCAAAAAATCGAAAGTTAGAAGCCGCTCTTGGTATATCTACAACTTTAGATAACCATAGTGGCTTACCATTATCGAGAGATTCATCATGAGCCAGAGAGTCTAATTTGCTCTCTATGAGATCTGCTATTTTTATAAGATAGCGACTACGCTCATCTATACTTAATGCCGACCATGTAGGATATGCTTGTTGTGCTGCGATGATTGCACTTTCTACATCCTTATTATCTGAAGAAGGTGCTGAGCCATATACTGTTCCTTCGGCAGGATTATATAATGGCAAAGTCTCTCCATTTTGTGCTGAGACTAATTCTCCATTGATGTAATTAGAGATTTCGAGCATTTATTTTTTTGATTGAGAGTAGTGGAAACTTAATTCTTTTTCGATATCATCCGGTAATTCCGGAAGATCAGATCGCGGTATGAGTAGAGATGAGATATTATGGAAGTCTTTGAAGATCTTATGTTTCTCCGCTGTAGCTGCAAGGTAATCATGACCTGATGATCCTCCAGTTCCTACTTTATTACCGATCATACGCATGACCATCTGAGCATGTCTATACCTCCATGTTGTGAGTAGTTCATCTATATTCATCAGCTCCATGAGGAAATTATATGGCGTTGTAAGTATAGGTTTCTCACGATATAGATTAATCTGTAGAGCGGCCAGTGTCGCTTTGTATGATAATCGTAATTCTCCTTTTTCTATGAGTCTGTTGTGCTCTTCTTCTGATAGGACTTGCTTGAAGTAAGTGTTAGTGCCGCCGAGCATTTTTAGTCTCATCGCTTTCATCTTTGGTGTGAGATATTCTGTTGCTTCTATGGCATTCTTTTCGCGATCGAGCATCTTCTGTACAGCTGCTTGGTACTCATTTAGGAAGTCATAATTTTTACTTTCTAAAAATGGAATTCTCTCAAGCCACTCTTCTACTAGCTCGAAGAGGCTTCCACCTTCTTCTATTTTAGTTAATCTATCTTGCTGTTCTTCTGTGAATACAACTTTATAAGAATGTCCATTATAAGTCAGTCTATCCTCCTCACGTAATCCCAGCATAGACTCTATGACTCTGAACTGTATACTCTGAAATCCCGATGCTGGAAAAAGATAATTTCTAAAATCAAGAAAATCCAATGGCGTCAATGTCTCCATCACGAATATCTGCTTGATAACAAGCTCCAGTATCTCAGATATTCTCTTAAGTCTCAGGACACCCATATTCATGTTCTCTTCATTGATCACATGCTCTCGGAACATATCACTGATAGAATCTATCTCATGGATGATCTGCTTAAACCATAGCTCATAGACCTGATGCATGATGATAAAGAGTGTCTCGTCATGTGCCGGCTTATCTTCGAATTGACCACTCCTCGGTACCTGAGCACTTAAGAGTTTGTCCAGCTCTAAGTAGCTGTGATAATGTATAGCTGTGTACCTTTTAGAATCGCTCATTGTGTGTATTATCTGTAACTACTAAAATATGAAATCACTATCTTCTTATTTTACATCAATATAAACTGATCCTAAGCCCTCTGCATGTGCAGATATGCTCTGACCCTTATCGATGTATACGGCAGGCGTCGCTGCACCTGCAAGAATGATATCTCCGGCTCTAAGAATCTCTCCATTCTCAGAAGCTAGTCGTGCCGCTGCGACGAATGACTCCCAAGGGTTACCTAATATTGCATTGGAGTTGCCCTTATGAATAATGACATCATTCACGACAAGTGACATACTGATATCATCGACCTTAGTATTCTGTTTCCATTCTCCGATGACAAATGCTGCTGATGAGCAATTATCCGCAACGACATCTTCCAGAGAAAACTTAAAGTTCTGATATCGAGAGTCAATGATCTCTATAGCTACAGCAACTTCGCTTACATACTCCGCTGCATTCTCCAGAGTTACCTCAGAAGTGATATCACTCTTTACCTTAAATGCGATCTCAGGCTCAGCTCTCGGATGTATAAAATCTGATTTGAGAATCGCATCGCCGGGTTGATATTGCATCTTGTCAGTAAGTCGACCCCAGATCATATCGTGGACACCCATCTGTTCCATCTTTGCCTTACTGGTAAATCCTAATTTGAGACCTACGAGCTTCTCTCCTCTGACATATCTTCTGCCCAGAGATATACTCTGTATGGCATAAGCTTGATCGAGATTCATCTCCGTTGCTTGACTTATTTGCGGTACGGCTTCAGCTTTATGAGCTGCAAGGTCCAGTGTTTCCGCTATTTTGTTGTAATTCATAGTCTATCTTAGCTCGTAAAGGTAATTTTTTAGGTGTAAATGTGGTTGTAGTTGATAACCGTTAAATGTACTTTTTATTAACATATGTGTGGAATGTAGAGGAATTGTGGAAGGGAGGCACATATTCTGATTATTTGAAGTAAATAATCGTTTTCTTAGGCTATATATACGATGATAATGTTGTACAACCTATCGGGCCGTTAAAGTAGTAGAAACACTTTTATCCTTATATATCGTTATCTTAATAGAATAAATATAAAAATCATGTCTACGACAGAACTAAAAAATAAAGTATCAGAACGCTTAGAGTCAATACAGCAAACACACTTGCTTGAAGAGACTCTTAATTTTATAGATATAAAATCTTCTGAAGATGAAGTTTTTAAGATACCTGAGGAGCATAAAGCAGACTTAGAAATGAGTCTTAAGCAAAAGAAAGATGGGGAAACTATTCCTAATGATGTTGTGAACGAAACGTTACAAATAAAATAAAGATGGATAGAATAGTTGCCATGATTTTACTATTGCTTGTACTTGGGTGTAAATCACCTGAAACAGTATCTGGAAAGTTCAAGAACAATAAAACTTTTAGTGAGACAGAAACTAAACAATTACTCTCTTTCCTTGATGAATTCGATGATAAAATAAAGGCAATCGAGAAGGTTGATTCTGATGACATAGGAGTTGTGTATGCGTCATTTTTTCAGCGACTTAAAAGCCAAGCGGACGGGCCAGAAATATTTATTGGTATTAATGAAAAGGAACAAATTAAGTTAGAGGCTCATCTGTCAAAAAAATGTCTACAGAGCTATGGACTGACGAATACAGAGTTAATATCAATGTTAATGGAACAGTAGATACATTATTTGTCATGCCATCTATTAATATTAGCGGTAAGTTATTTCAGTATATGGAAGAGGAAGTCGCTCCTGTCAGTCATGCAATAGCAGAAAATATAGAAAGGGTCAAAATTGCTGGCGATATTACACCTTCTTTCTTCGCTGATATATTGCTGAATTATGAAAAGTATGATATTAAAGATGATAGAATACGTCTAATAATTGCATTTCATTATACTACTCATAATAGGGGCTATTTAAATAGAAAGAGTTATGAAAGCTCAATAGGCTGATTATCTAACTTCAAATGAACAGAAGAAAATTCATAAGAAACAGCATCATAGCTGGAGGTGTAACAGGTATCGGGTTAGGTGTGTACGCTAATCAGGTAGAGCCCTTCTGGCTCGAAATTGTACATAAGAGAATGCCTATCAATTTCCTCCCAGACGAATTAGTTGGTGCCACTCTGATGCAGATAAGTGATATCCATGTCGGTGATAGATTTGATTATCATTTCATTATAGACTCGTTTGTCAAAGCACAGAAACTGCAGCCAGACTATGTAGTCTACACAGGTGATTTTATAAGTTATAAGCAAGGCTACGATTACGACGAATTGAAAGAAGTGATGCAGTTTACCGTCAAGGGAAGAATGGGGACATTCGGCATATTAGGTAATCATGATTATGGTATTAATTGGGCAGAGCAATCGGTAGCGGATAATGTGTCAGAGATACTTTCTGATGGCGGCATTAATCTATTAG
>CALLAG010000040.1 GCA_938002705.1 uncultured Saprospiraceae bacterium
AAAAAAAACGAACTTTAGGCTGTATCAAAATACATTCTCAATGAATAAAGTTGTTAACTCTGCTCAAGAAGCAATCAAGGGTATTACAGATAATATGACGCTAATGCTTGGAGGTTTCGGGCTTTGTGGAATTCCAGAAAACAGTATTGCGGCCTTAGTAGAGACGGGGATCTCTGGACTGACTTGTATATCAAATAATGCCGGCATAGATGATTTTGGTTTGGGATTACTTCTACAAAAAAAGCAAATCAAGAAAATGATTTCTTCTTATGTCGGAGAAAATGCGGAATTCGAACAGCAGATGTTGAGTGGAGAATTAGAGGTTGACTTGATACCTCAAGGATCGCTAGCAGAAAGATGTAGAGCTGGGGGTGCAGGTATTCCTGCATTTTTTACACCTGCAGGATATGGTACTGAAGTAGGAGAGGGAAAAGAAGTGAGATACTTTGGCGGAAAGCCACATATATTAGAGAATGCATTGCATGCGGATTTCGCAATAGTAAAGGCATGGAAAGGCGATAGATTAGGCAACTTAATATACAAAGGTACAGCTCGTAACTTCAATCCAGTAATGGCTATGGCTGGTAAAATAACCATAGCAGAAGTGGAGGAATTAGTAGAGCCAGGCGTACTTGACCCAAATAATATTCACACTCCAGGAGTATTTGTTCAAAGAATTTTTCAAGGAGAACGATATGAGAAAAGAATAGAACAAAGAACAGTAAGACAAAAAGTATAGACTATGTTAGATAAAGCAGGAATAGCAAAAAGAATTGCTCAAGAATTAAAGGATGGTTGGTACGTAAATCTTGGAATTGGTATTCCAACACTTATTGCGAATTATATTCCTGAGAATATTTCCGTCGAGTTTCAATCTGAAAATGGAATACTCGGTATGGGACCTTTCCCGTTTGAAGGGGAAGAAGATGCAGACTTAATTAATGCTGGAAAACAAACAATCACTGCAACTAGTGGGGCAGCTATTTTTGATTCGGCGACCAGCTTTGCTATGATTAGGGGACAGCATATTCAGTTAACTGTACTGGGAGCTATGGAGGTCTCTGATCAGGGAGATATTGCTAACTGGAAAATACCTGGAAAGATGGTAAAGGGAATGGGTGGTGCTATGGATCTTGTCGCATCAGCTGATAACATTATCGTAGCTATGATGCATACTAATAAGCGTGGTGCATCAAAATTATTGAGACAATGCTCTCTGCCATTAACAGGGGTCAAATGCGTGAGTAAAGTGGTCACCAACTTAGCAGTATTAGATGTTACAGACTCAGGGTTCAGATTGTTAGAGAGAGCCCCAGGAGTATCTGTAGAAGAGATTAAATCCGCTACAGAAGGTAGATTAATCATAGAGGGAGATATCCCAGAGATGAAGCTCTAATTCTTTTTAATTCAATACTCTAATATCGGCATAGCTATGCTGACTATGTATCAGAATTATCTCCTATGTATTCTTATTAATTAATAAGAGTAATACTGCCTACATTGATATTCTCACGACCTTCGATATTGTAATTCATCTTGTATAAATAGACGCCACCCACAGCCGGTGTGTTATCGATGTAGCCATCCCATCCTTCTACAAGACCTTCTTCTTGATGTACGATGTTACCCCATCTATCATATATGATTAATGATGTAATTATAAGATCTACATCACTAGTTGTAAGAGGTTTGAAAGTATCGTTGATACCATCATTAATAATGACTGAGAATGTATTTGGGAAATATACGTCTATAGGCTCTGTGATGATCTCTACGGGTGTTACCTTGACATATACTTCTGTGATTATCTCGCAGCCCATATCATCTATTACTGTAACTATGTAGGATACATCAGAGCTTGGTGACGCTTCTGTCATCTCGCAATCATCACAGCTAAGGTCTGTACCAGGTGACCAGTTGATGCTTGCAGGTGTAAAGTCAAGGTTAAGATCAATGGTAGCAGAACTACCTTCTACTATTCTTACAGTATCTATCGGTGATATTGTAAATGTACTTTCAGATATGATGTCAATCGTTTCTTCATAGATACAGTTATTAGCATCTCTGACAGTGACCACATACGTATCAGCTGATAGATTAGTGTAGATTATATTATCATCAAATATATTCCCATCTATGGAGCTTTCATATGGTGCTATTCCGCCACTGATATCTGATATTTCTATACTTCCTCCATCTGAGCTATTGCATTCGATATTAGTCGCTGTTACTTGAGCTATCAGCGCCTCTGGTTCTTCTATGGTGATGCTATTCTCAGCAGTACAATTATTATCATCTTCCACTGTGATAGAATATAGTCCTGCACCGATATCTGTAAGTTCTGTACCTGTACTCATATCTGACCATAGATAATCGATAGAACCTTGAGCACCTCCAGTTATTATAGATGATACTTGACCATTTAAGTCGCCATTACATTCTATAGGCACTTCTTGTGTGAGCATAACCTCAAGTTGATCAGGACTTAGAATTTCTATTGTCTCGGTATATAGAATAATGTTGTTGTTATCTGTAAGCTCAATCGTATAAGAACCACTTGTCAGCATATTGATTTCTATAATACCTTCTTGCAGTAATTGATCTTGTGTAATTGTATTGGCATTGAAGTTTACTGTATAGTCTATCGGATAGTCATATTCTCCGAGTACCTCTATAGAGATGATGCCATCATCGACGCCAAAGCAACTTAGGTCTGAGAATGTGGTCTCTATAGACTTCAAGCAATTACCTAATTCTACAGTTGTATTGATCGTACTATCACAACCATTTATATCAGATAAGGTATCTATGACTAGTCCTGCTTGGTATATCCATTCGTCTATGACAAAGATACTGTCACAGAATGTGAGTGTCTCTTCAGTAATAGGGGTGTCAGGAAAATAACTTAAGTCAATCACAACAGTACTATCACATCCATTATTGGCTTGCAAGATCTCTGTACCATTAGGGTTAGACTGATCATAAGTTGTACCATTGACTTCTCTAAAGTCACCTGGGCATAGGGATAATTCTATAGGTGTTATGATAGGGTCAGAAAAGTTGATATCTATGGTAATGATACTATCGCATCCACTCACGCTTTGTAATGTTTCTGATCCAGTAGGATTACTTATATCGTATATGACACCATTGATTATTTCTGATGCATCAGGACATAGCTCCGGATCGAAAGTGATATTGATCTCATCTATAAATGTTAAGTCTATCGTCACTACACTATCACATCCATTGATACTCATTAATGTTTCTCTACCTGAGGGGTTAGTATTGTTGTATGTTACTCCATTGACTATTCTGAAGTCATCAGTACATAGTACTTCTGTTAAGTCAGTATTTATTTCATCGACAAAATCGAGATCTATAGTTACAGTACTGTCACAGCCATTGCTGCTCATAAGTGTCTCTATGCCTGTAGGATTATTTATATCATAAGTCACACCATTGATAATTCTAAAATCATCTGAACATAATTCTGAATCCAATAAGGAAGAGGATTCTGGTATAAATGTGAGATTGATTATCACGGTGCTATCGCATCCATTTGCGCTAAGCATATTCTCTTCGCCACTCTGCAGGTTCTGATCGTAAGTCATGCCATTAACTATTATGAAGTCATCTTCACATAATACATCGTCGATAGTGATACTATAACTCTCATTAAGTAGTATAGTAATAGAGGAAGTATCATTGTCACAAGGAGGTGGATTATTGACGATATAATCAAAGGTAACAATGCCAACTTCTGACATAGGGTCATATTGATTAGCTGTAAGAGTGCCTGTACCATTGGTGACTTCCCATGTGCCACCAGTGCTGGTATTACCATTCAGATAAGCATCAAGGTCTAATACTTGGTCATTGCATTCTTCTACTTGGTTATCCTGTCCTGCTACTAAGGGCGGAGTGATATTAACTTCTACAGTATCCGATGTTGTAGGGCAACCTATATCATTTAACAAGTTAAGTATATATGTACCTGATTCGGTAATCTGTATGCTTTTTGTACGGACGGTATCTGTGCCATTAATCCATTCGTAAGTATAAGTTGTATTATCTGTAGATGGGACGAATGCTTCTACATTAACTGACGGATCACAAGTATTAATGATAGGCATGCTGATACTGTCTATCTGAGCTGGAGATAACTGAGTTAAGATAACATCTATAGATTCTGTGACCATACAGTCAGTATCCGTATCTGTGACTTCTACTGTATAAGTGCCAGATATATCTATGTCTATTGAGTTGTCAGAACTAGAATTACCTCCAGGGCTTGTCCAGTCAAAGTCATAATCATTTGATTGGAGTGTATTGTTTATTAGTGCTTCTAAGGTTTCGTTGGTTTGGCTACAAACCGTAAAAGGATTGCTCTGATTAAAAGATACTTCGAACCCCCCATCTGCTATGATCTCGATCTCATCAGAACTTGTACAGCCTCTATCATCAGATACTGTAAGGGTATAGATACCAGGAATGGCATTTTCTAAAGTCCTATCATCAGAATCAATGGGTCCTTGCCACTCGTAACTTTCGTACCCAGAAGGGCCTTCAAGTTCATATGTCTGTCCGCTACAAATCGTAGGGTCGTCTTCTAATTCTAATTCTTCTTCAGCAAAATCTGGTTCGTAATATAATTCCATACATACTTCGAAAGATGCACTGTAGAGTCCCATGGATATTACATCTTTGGGGCATGCAGGATTATCGTCTACCACTGCTACAATATCAAAGGCTAATGTTTGTCCGTCAAATAGATCATCATCTTCATTAGTGACTATCCAGTTATTAAGTCCTTGGTCGTCTACATTGCAACAATCAAAAGGATCAGTATCGCAACTTATAGGTGCATTACTTGAGCAGTTTAAGACGTGAGTCCAGTTTATACTCACACATCCTGACATATCACTAGAAGAATAACCATTAATTGTAAATTCTACTCTATCAATAACGACACATTCATAAGGTGGAACATCAGGAATTTGGAAATCTAATTGATAAGATTCGCTCACATCGGCTACATTGCCTGTCCACGCTTTTCTGTCTAATCCGACAAATGCATCACCTTCGTCTAAGCAAATTGTAAAAGGAGGTAATTGTCCATGGATTTGAGAGATTGAGAGAACAATGTATGCGGTAAATAGGCTTATTATTCTTATTTTTTTCACGTTTTCAGCTTGTAGCTACAAATTAAGAAAAAAAATGATTAGAAATTCTTGTCTACTTATACGCAGTTATATAATTATAATTTTTACTTTTGTCATCAGACGAAATTTAATAAACTCAATCTAAGTATTAAGCTCAATCTCATGAATTTAATTAAGAAAGGTATTTATACCATCGCATTACTGATTGCGTGCATAACAATAAGCACATCTCAGTGTACTCTAATCCCCAACAGTTGTAACAATGCTGGACAATTAGGACCTAA
>CALLAG010000041.1 GCA_938002705.1 uncultured Saprospiraceae bacterium
TTATTGGAAAAATTTAACATCAAGGTATATATTCCATTATCTAAATGAGATATGTCGATTTCTCTTTGACCGCTAATACTACCATTAGATATTTCTCTTCCTTGTATGTCGATAATAGAATATGAGGTAGGAGTACCATAAGAATCTACATATATCATGCGACTAGCAGGATTAGGGAATATGACAATACTCTTATCATCGACTATATCTGACTGCCCTGTAAGTTGTAACTCTATGTCACTGAGAGACACCTCATCTGCATTATAGACCCTTCGATTAAGTACATCACTCTCATCATGTCGTGTTACCATACAGACAATTTTTATCTGAGCCGGCTTATACTCTTCAGGAACAATATAAGAGTAAGATTGTATATAAGTCTCACTCACTACTGGCTCGCTCGGCACTACATTGTCATTACCCCATGTATCATCTAAGATTGTTCTTACAACATTATGATGCTCGTAATTCCATATAGGATTACCCATTCCTTCAAGAGGATGGCCCGCTACGTCATTATAATAACTATTCTGTGCTTGTCCAGTGACGCCATCTTCTACTATCATAGCCGATATTCTATAATCTCCAGAAGGCATATCTTGTAAGAAAGTCACTCCCGTAGAGAAGCTAATCGTTCGACTTTCCTTATCATAATCCACATTATCAATAATGACATCAGCAAGAACTGTCTCATTAAGTTGCTCTTGTATACGATCTTCCCATCTACTCGACGTTAGCAATAAAAAATTATCTACAGGAATACGGTCTATCATACCAAGAGGATTACCAGGTACCGATATATCATCCCACAACTGAGCAGTCTGATCATTAGTCAATGGATTATCAAACCATCCGTTATTCTTATAGTGACTTACCCATATGACATCATCATATCGCGAGACAATATCTTGTAAGACAAGAGAAGCATTGGGACAAGTACCACATGATGTATTAGTAAATTTCTCAATGACGACCTTTTTCTGAGCATCTACAGATAAGGACATTAATAGTAATGCAATGATGATATATCTCATAATCTTAGTTATATATGTAAAAGTACATGATAAATGAATAGAATGTAAAAAGTCAGACTTCTATAATTGTCGTTTAATTCAGCTTTTGTAAAGAAGTTATAAATCATAAGCTCAGGCAGTATCATATAAAAACTGTCAGTCATAATACAGATACCACACTAAATCAAAGCCGGAGTAACAAAACTTCATTGTACAATGAATGATATCTATCGATATATTGTCTTAATTTTATATAAACTGAATACAAAATAATAGCAGAATGAAAGGTGTAGTCTTTACAGGTTTTTTTGAGTTAGTAGAAGAGAAATTTGGTTATGAAATGGTTGATCGGCTTATAGAATCTTGTAATCTGGAATCAGATGGGATATATACTTCTATAGGCACATACAATCATAGTGAGATAGTACAATTAGTGACCAAGCTTTCAGAATTTACAGAAATACCTGTACCAGACCTGCTCCAAGTATTTGCTAAATTCTTTGGCAATAATCACCTAAGAAAATATGAGACTTTCTATAAGAGTGCCAAGGATACATTTGCTTTTCTGGAGTCCATCCATGACCACATACATGTAGAGGTTAAGAAAATATACCCCGATGCAGAGCTCCCCCACTTCGAAGCACACAGAATATCAGACAAAAAATTAGACTTAATCTATACCTCAAGTCGCAAGATGAGCTCATTTGCTGAAGGATTAATAGAAGACACCGCCGCCTACTACCAAGAAACTATCGATATCAAAAAAGAATTCTTAGAAGCTGATGGTAGCAAAGTCAAGTTCATCCTCACACAACAATAGGATGTCAGATATAGCCTTACTACAAAGAAAAATAGCTCGCTTAGAAAAAGCTAAAAAAGCAGCAGAAGACATTCTGGAATCTAAAGCCCTAGAGCTATGGGAATCTAAGCAAGAATTAGAGCTTAAAGTACTTGATAGAACTAAAGAACTTGAAAAAGAAAAAGTCAAGGCTGAAGAAGCTCAGCAAGCAGAGAAAAATTTTCTCGCCAATATGAGTCATGAGATAAGAACACCACTGAATGCCATCATAGGCATGACACATCTGATGATGGATACCCCGCTCACTCCTGAGCAGGATGGCTACCTTTCTACACTCAATAATTCTGCAGAGATCTTACTCAACCTTATCACGGACATTCTCGATATATCTAAAATAGATGCTGGGCAGATATCTATATTCTTAGAAGACTTTGATCTCAATGACCACATCGTTGTCTTACACAATATCTTTCTACCTAAAGCGCAACAGAAAAATATAGAACTTAAGATCACCATAGATCCTAAGATCAAGCCACTCGTCCATGGCGACACGAAGTTACTCAATCAGGTACTGATTAACCTTGTGGGTAATGCTATAAAATTTACATCAAAAGGACATGTCCATCTTAATGTAGATCTCATATCCAACGATGACGAGAATCAGCACATACTATTCGAAGTCATTGATAGCGGTATAGGCATCACCGAAGACAAGCAAGAATCTATCTTTGATCACTTCAAGCAAGCAGACTCTGGAATAGATAGAGAATATGGCGGTACAGGATTAGGATTAGCGATATCTAAAAAAATTGTAAGCAAATTAGGTGGAGACCTCAATGTCAAAAGTGTGCCAGATAAAGGCAGTACATTCTACTTTTCATTATGCATGCCTTATGCCAAAACTATAACAACAAAAGAAGTTATAGAACCATCTACCAAGAAAAGCAATCTATCAAAATCCCATTCAGATTATAAAATATTAGTTGTAGAAGACAATCTTATTAATCAGAAATATCTATTACGACTTCTGGACAAATGGACCTTCGATTATGATATCGCTAATAATGGGATGGAATGCTTACAGCATTGTCAGAAGACCACCTATGACACCATACTCATGGACATCCAGATGCCAGTCCTTGATGGTTATGAAGCCACCAAAGAAATAAGATTAACTGATAAGGATACTCCTATCATAGCACTTACTGCAAGTTCTCTCAGAGATGACAAAGAAAAAGCTATTGCCATGGGGTTCACGGACTTTCTCACAAAACCATTCAGACCTAACCAACTCTCTGAGATGCTTGAGAGACACTTACGTTAATTCGCTTTTTCGCTAATGCAATAGAAACATATATAGTCATCTCGATAACTTATTCGAAGCCTCAAGCTTAGAAGAATATCCTAGTTCTTAGAATAAATTTCATAGCTCAGACAACCATTATCATCACAATAGCATACTGCTGATTATAACTATTAAATTATAAAAAATAATAATAATGAAGAATGCTATATTTTTAATGACAGGAATACTTTTTGGATTATTCCTATTAAGCTCATGTGGAGATGATGATGAGATTTCTGCCCAAAATTTAGATATTAATTTATCTGGGTTAGAAGACTTAGGACCTGATGCCTTATATGAAGGATGGTTAATTGTAGATGGCAACCCAGTAACAACAGGAACATTCTCTGTCAATGCTGATGGTACTATGTCACAGAGCAGTTTTGAAGTAAGTCAAGAAAACTTAGAGAATGCAACAACGTTTGTATTGACCATAGAGCCAAGTCCTGATAATGACCCAGCACCTAGTGATGTACACATATTAGCTGGAGATTTTTCTGGTGGATCTGCAGCACTTACTATAGATCATGGCGCTGCATTAGCACAGAATTTTGCTGATGCAGCAGGTACGTACATACTTGCTACGCCAACTGACGACTTAGATACAAATGAAGAAAGTGGCATCTGGTTCTTAGACAATACATCAGGATCGCCAGTAGCAGGATTAGACCTTCCTACTCTACCAGCGGGATGGATATATGAAGGATGGGCTGTGATAGATGGTACGCCTATCTCTACAGGTACATTTAGCGTTATGGAAGGAGCTGATAGTGCAGCCATCTACAGTGGCAGTAGCGCAGGACCTCCATTTCCAGGAGAAGATTTTCTTCAGAATGCACCTAATGGATTG
>CALLAG010000042.1 GCA_938002705.1 uncultured Saprospiraceae bacterium
GCAGAATGGGAGGACTTAGATATACAGCAGGATTACCTCTACTCTATAGAGAATGCTCGATCTATTAATAATGCTTCTAAATTTAGTTTTCAGAATTAGATTTTGATTAATTACTATTCATAAACTGAAGCGCCTTCCATAATCGTTTTAAAGTTGTCCAAAGTTGGATCATCAGCATCAATATTCAAATTCTTATTGTTATAATAACCTTGAACATCTGCCGTATACCCTATCATCGCTTCCAGAAAACTTTCAAGTGTGTGATTTTCCCAATCTTTTTTATTTTCAATTAAGTCTTTTCTAAAAGCTCTTAAAAAAACTACAAAATCCTTTCTATTCATGTTTCAATCTCTAAATAAAATATTATCCTAATCTAAAGACGTCTTATCACCGAATGGTGATCTCGGTACCCATTCATTATCAGGCACTGTCTTAGATAGTATAAATGGCATTAACTTATTGATATAAGGGTTGGTGTGTTTGATATAGGTCTTCATCTCGTAGGGGACGGCACCTACTGAGCTTTTGATCTCTAATGCTGTTCTGGATAAGTTAAGCAGCTTCGCCTTCTGATCGATGGCCTCCTTGATTAATCTTAGAAGAATATTGAAATAGAGCTGATAATTAGAGTTCTCACTCACATCATATCCTAAGAAGTGGGCATCAGCATTTTCTCCATTTTTGACGAAAGTAAAAAAGCCTAATAGCTTCTCTTCCTTGAATACACCCATCAATACGAGATCATCACCCAATGTTCTTTTTAGTTCAGAAAAGTAATTCTGACTTAGCGTAAATAAACTGAATAATGCTCGATCTGCTGTTGCCTTGTATAAGGCATACATAGCGTCGTTATACTTGTCAGCATCTTCCTGAGTCATTACGAGGAGATCGAGATCCTTTGCTTTCTTTTTGACTTTTTTAAATTTAACTCGATACTTAGACTTGACCTCTGCGAGATAGTCCTCATAAGTATTCCATCTATCTTCTACATGGAAGATCATATCTGGCTGGACGACTAATTCTGTATAGTCAGAACCTAAGATGTCTATATTCTTAAAGCCCTCATCGGTGTAGAAGTCTTTAGCAAGGATGGTTTTGATCTTCTTTTTGGTCTTCTCTTTTATATATACGATTATCTCATTAAGTAATAGATCACTGAAGACATGACTCGGTTTCTGCTTGTAGGAATAGCCATACTCTCCTGTCAATAATACATTGCCACATACGAGAAATTCATGATTGACGAATTTGAATAAGTTCTTAAGGAAAGCCACTCGTAACTTAGCTAAGAAATTCTTGCTATGAGTATGTATTCTGTAATCCTCAGCGAGATGGATCGTCTTATGCTGAAAGTAGAATGCCGCTACAACATCTTCTCCCCTGTAGACTAATGCGTAGTAATACTTAAACTCTAATGGCCCATGAGACTCTAATAGATCCAGGTATGAGCTGTGAGAGTAGATAGAAGATCTTATAACATGATTCCATTGTTCCTCTATGTCTGATATAGAATCAGTAATGACAATATCATATGAGGCAGAACCATCTTGTAAATTGACTTTTTTCACTTTATTACTTCTTCGATGTCATTAGTTCTTAAGCTTCTTTTCGTTGAGCTTTAGATAGGCCTTATACTCGCTACTCCACTCAAAATTACTGCAATGACCTAATCCACATTGTGCTTTGAACCAAGACTCGATACTTTCCTTGATATCATGATGTTGTACCATAAATGTCTCAAAATCTAACTGCTTACTGAAGAAATCGTTCTGATAGGATATGACATAATCAACTCGTGAGCTGTCTTTTTCAAAAGAAAATAGCGCTAAGTTGCTGACCTTAATACGTTTACCTTTATTTTTTCTGGGACCTAATATTATCGTAGAGGCAGTAGACCCTTCGTCGATACTGATAGAACCTATATTAAAAAAAGAAGGCATGCTCAGCTTATCATATGAAGGTATCATCTCACCTGCCGATACGCTGACAAGTGCTTCTAACTCACTCATTCCACTAGTGTCTTGACGCTTCTGGGTATCCTCTTTGCATGATAGAATGGATATAAGTATCAATAATAACGCGGAATACCTTAACACAATAGTGAGAAATTGAAGTGATAAAAGTCCAAACTTAAAGTATACGAGCGATAATCAGAAATCACAACTCTCTTAAATGTCTCTGTAATAACAATAAATGAGATCGTGGATGATCTTAAGAATCCTATATTTACATCTTTTTGAATAAAACTTAATGTCATGGCCGACGGTTACTTTAATCCTGACGATCTCAAGAAATTTCCTAATATTAAAGAATTCCAAGAGGAATATGGGGAGAAATTTTTTGATTATTACAGCACTGTGTTTCAGGAAGGAGCTCTTACATCAAGAGAGAAGGCACTCATAGCACTGGCAGTATCTCATGCAGTCCAGTGTCCTTACTGTATTGATGCATATTCTTCGACTTGCTTAGCTAAAGGCGCAGATGAAGAACAGATGATGGAGGCAGTACATGTAGCTGCCGCAATCAAAAGTGGCTCAACACTCGTATATGGAGTACAGATGATGAATCACGTAAAGAAAAAATTAATGTAAAAATGGCAATTAAGCAGAAAACAAAGAGTCTCAGCGCTACGGATAACAAATTCGCAAGCACTTTCTATCAGTTACAAGTATTATCTAATAAGCAAGAAATACAAGCTGATATTCCGGTATTCGCTCAAAGAATAGCTGAAGAAGGCGGTTATACTGAAGGTATATTACCCTCTCCTGTAGAGATTTTTCAGATCAACATAGGAAAATTATGTAATCAGACATGTGCCCACTGCCATGTAGATGCTGGCCCAGACAAGAAAACCGAAAATATGGATCGAGCGACATTAGAGAAATGTCTTGAGATCATAACTAAGTACAATATACCATCAGTTGATATTACTGGAGGAGCTCCAGAGATGAATGCTCACTTTAGATGGTTTGTAGAATCTTGCTCTGCTATGGGTAAGCATATTATGGTGAGATGTAATCTGACTATCATAAGAGCCAATAAGAAATATCACGATCTACCACAATTCTTCAAGGATAACAATGTACACGTTATCAGTTCTCTCCCTTACTTTACGAAGTCAAGGACAGATAGCCAGAGAGGTGATGGCGTATTTAATGACTCTATAGAAGCCTTACAAGAATTAAACAAGGTAGGCTACGGTATCGAAGGCTCAGGCTTGTTATTAGACTTGGTATTCAATCCATCTGGAGCATTTCTACCAGGAAATCAGGAAGAACTTGAGGCAGAATTCAAGAGACAACTCGATCGTAGGTTCAATATTCAATTTAATACACTATTTGCTATAACGAATCTTCCCGTAAGTCGATTCCTCGACTACCTTATAGAGAGTGAGAACTATGTCACTTATATGGAGGAGCTATCTAATGCTTATAACCCATCAACAGTAGCTGGCCTGATGTGTCGGAATACACTATCTATAAGTTGGGACGGATATATATATGATTGTGACTTTAATCAGATGCTTGATCTAAAATCAGCCGTTAAGACACCTCATATCAATGAGATTAACATGGAAGAACTCATGTCCAGAAAGATTATCACTAACCAGCATTGTTATGGTTGTACTGCTGGAGCTGGAAGTAGCTGTGGTGGAGAAATTGCCTAAGGAAGTCTATACGATACTAATATCAACGAAAGGATCGTTATCTTTGAGTCAAATATAGATATTAACAATATGAGATATATAGCACTTATTGTATTAGGAGTAGTACTTACTTCTTGTGGATCAAAGAAAGAAATAGCTAATGCTCCTACCCCAGAAGTTGCACCTGAGCCAGAAACGGAGTTATCCATAGATCCTATAATAAAAATGTCTAAAGGAGCTTGCTTTGGCAAATGTCCTGTATATACATTATCTATAGCAGGAACTGGAGACATGACATTCGAGGGTAAAAGACACACGATAAAGATAGGTACCTACTCTAAGAAACTCGACCTCGAAACTATGAATGAGCTCATAGCATTATTCGAAGAATATAAGTTTATGAATCTCAGAGACCTATACGAAAGTAATGTCGCAGATCTCCCATCTGTATCTATCGCATACACAAAAGATGGCATCACTAAGACCGTTGTAGGCAAACAAGAAAGACCAGACAGAGTATTAATGTTACAAAAGAGATTAGAAATCATAGCTGAGTCTTCTAAAGGGTGGACACTTACAGAAGCATCAAAAGATGCAGTACCCGAGGAGAAATTTATCAAGAGTCAAATTATCATAACTACCAAAGGCGGTCCTCAACTGGCTAAATGGTTTGATAAGATGAGAGTCAACCATACTATAAGAATAGTAAAAAGATTAAGCGCTGCGACGGATTCATGGCTGATATCATATAACACCAAAGAATATGAGCCCGAAGAAATGCTCCACCTACTCAGAACTAACGACTTTGTAAAGTCTGCAGAATTTAATAAGGAAACTGAGAAACGGTAAAATAGTCTTTTCTGTTAAAATATAGTGAAGGTTTCCTATTCTGTAAGAAATCCGTCAAAACAAATACACTACCACCGTAGGGGTATAAGCTACAGAGAGTGTCTTAACTCTGTATAACTATGCTAAGTGCATAGCCGTGCACCCAATATTTTACCTTTTATACCTACCCTTTTTTATTCAAGTAATCCTTAATAAAAAAGTAGATTTTAATGAGAATACGAGTTTCACGTTACGGAATTATCCCAAATATCTGTAACAAAATCGGATCCCCCAAGATCAAAACAATCGTTCTTTTCGCTTTATTTGCGTTTACTACGCAGATAATATCAGCTCAAGTCAAAGTAGGTGATAACCCCGCCAACATTGATGATGGCTCACTTATCGAACTAGAGAGTACTAACAAAGCGTTAGTAATCCCAAGGATGACAAGTGATCAGAGAGATAATATCCCTACTCCTCTTAAGGGAGCTGTGATATATAATCTTACTGATGAATGTCTACAAGTTAACGTAGGTATACCTACAGCACCTGTATGGGTGTGTGCTGGGACAAGTGGCTCTACTTCAATAAGCTCTATCACTAATACCGTAGTCGGTAATAGAATAGGAACATTCTATGATGAGAATGGCCTACCTACTGACTTCTACGAATCTGTGACTGAGCTGGTAGATAATGGCGACGGCAGCTACACATATACTAACGAAGCTGGTATATCTGTTACACTCCAGGGAGCCGATGAAACTATAACTACTCTGATAGAGAATAGTGACGGTACATACACTTATGTAAGCGAAGATGGAATATCTACCATCATCGATACAAAAGAAACGGTAACGAACCTCGTAGATAATGGAGATGGAACTTTCACATATACTAACGAAGCAGGAGTATCTGTATCGTTCGGTGGGGCCCAAGAAACCGTTACTACATTAACTGATAATGGAGATGGCACATACACTTACAGAAATGAAGCTGGAGTGCTTACAGTCATAGACCCATTAGAAACGACTTCTACATTAACGGATAACGGAAATGGAACGTACACTTATACAGATGAGACAGGTAGTCAAACGACAATCGTATCATCTCAAGTAACTACAACAGTCCAGAATACTATACAGGGAAATAAAATTGCGGATTACACTAACGAAAATGGTGATGTTGTAGATATAAACGAAACTGTAACTCAACTTGCCGATCAAGGTGACGGAACTTTCATATATATAAATGAAGAAGGTATTGGGGTAACCTTCGATACAGAAGAAACAGTTACTACATTACAAAATAATGGTAACGGATCTTATACTTATACTTCTGAGGATGGATCACAAACCACCTTCAACACTGGTGGAGAAACCATTACTGTCTTACAAGACAATGGTAATGGAACCTATACCTATACCTCAGAGGACGGTGCTGTAACGACTATAGATGCTACCGAAACCATCACAACATTGACTGACAATGGTGATGGTTCTTTCATTTTTACCAATGAGGCAGGAGTCTCTACTGTAATTACTGGAACGGAGGTCGCTACACAAGTAAGAAATACTATCCAGGGAAATAAAATTGCGGATTACACTAATGAGAATGGTGATGTTACAGATATCAATGAATCTATAACTACTATATCTGATAACGGTAACGGTACATTCACTTACACGAATGAAGCAGGAATAGATTTCACTTTCGATGCTAACGAAACAATAACATCATTAGCACTTAATGGTGATGGATCTTATACTTATACTTCCGAGGATGGAACTCAGACAACTATAGTATCTACTGATGTCAATACATTTGTAAGAAGCATAATCAATGGCAACATGATCGCTGATTATACTAATGAAAATGGCGATGTAGTAGAAATCCATGAATCAGTAACATCTATAACTGATAACGGTAACGGTACATTCTCTTATATAAATGAAGCAGGAGCAACATTTACATTTGATGCTAATGAGACTATCACAACGTTAACTGATAATGGTGATGGTTCATTCACATATACTTCAGAAGATGGTACATCTACTACAGTACAATCAGAAAACATTGTAACAGTAGTAAGGAGTCTTGTAACTGGTCACACAATCGCAGACTACACTAACGAAAGTGGCGATATAGTACAGATCCAAGAAACTATCACAACGATGGTAGATAATGGTGACAATACATATACTTACACTAATGAGGATGGACAGAGCTTCGTGTTAGACGCAGGAGAGACGATTACGACGATGATAGATAATGGAGATGGCACTTTTACTTACACTAATGAAGCAGGTACCACTTTTACTTACGGAGCTCCTGAGACTGTAACAAGCTTAGTAGATAACCAAGACGGAAGCTTTACATATACTAATGAAGATGGAATAGCTAACACATACAGTGTATGTGACGTTGTAGATGAATGCGAGACAGTAACTTCTATAAACTGGAACGCTAATACTCAAGAGATAGAATATGTAGATGAGAATGGTGATACCAATTCTATCCCATTATTCTTCAATAATTCTGTAGTCACTGATGTTAATCCTAATACAAATACTCAGGATATCGCATTACATACAAGTGGCGATGGCACAGTAGCTACTATAAGAGAAACGGTAACTAACTTAGTCGATAATAATAATGGCACTTTCACTTATACTAATGAGACTGGTGATGCTTTCACATTCGGGTCAGCAGAGTCCGTTACAACATTAGTAGATAATGGTGATGGTACTTTTTCTTATACTTCTGAGGATGGTACTGTAACAAGTTTTGATGTTTCTAAAATCGTAACTGTACTTAACAGCTACACAACAGGAAACCTAATAGCAGACTACTCTAACGAAGATGGTGTATTGACTCAAATATTTGAGACTGTTACTACGCTTGCAGATAATGGAGATGGTACTTTCACTTACACTAATGAAGCAGGTGATGCTTTCACATTCGGATCAGCAGAGACTATTACAACTTTAGTCAATAATGGTGATGGTACTTATACTTATACTTCTGAGGATGGTACTACATCTGTAGTAGACGCTAATGATGTTGTTACTCAATTAGTAGCAACTGTAACTGGTAATAAAATCGGTGAGTATACTAATGAAAATGGTGACGTAACAGACCTATTCGAGACAGTTACAACACTTGCGGATAATGGAGATGGCACTTTCACTTACACTAATGAAGAAGGTAATGCATTTACATTTGGTTCAGCAGAGACTATCACAACGTTAGCCAATAACGGTGATGGTACTTACACATACATCTCTGAGGATGGCACGATCACTACAATCGACGCCAATGATGTAGTCACAGAATTAGTAGCTACAGTAACCGGTAATAAAATCGGTGAGTATACTAACGAAGATGGAATATTAACGGATCTATTCGAATCTATCACTACCCTCGTAGACAATAACGATGGGACATTTACGTATACTAATGAAGCAGGTGACATCTTCACTTTTGGTTCGCCAGAGACGATTACGACTTTAGTCAATAATGGAGATGGTACTTACTCTTATACTTCTGAAGATGGTACAGTTACTATAGTCGATGCTAATGATGTGGTAACACAATTAGTTGCTACTGTAACAGGTAACAAAATCGGTGAGTACACTAATGAAGATGGAGACTTAACAGACCTATTTGAATCTATCACTACCCTCGTAGATAATAACGATGGTACATTTACTTATACTAACGAAGCAGGCGATGACTTTACTTTTGGTTCTCCTGAGACTATAACTACATTAGTAGATAATGGAGACAATACTTATACATATACTTCTGAGGATGGCACAATAACTGTCATCGATCCACGTGATGTATTAACTGAAATAAACAACACTATCGCCGGTAATAAAATCGGAGACTACACTAATGAGAATGGTGATGTCGTAGATATTAATGAAACAATTACTTCTCTTACTGATAATGGCGATGGCACATTTACTTACTTAAATGAAGCAGGTGTTCCTATCACATTTGGTGCAGCAGAGACTATTACTACACTAACGGATAATAACGATGGTACTTTTACCTACGTATCTGAAGATGGCACTTCTACTGACTACAATGTATGTCAGGTTGTAGATGATTGTGAGACTGTTACAAGTATCTCATTTAATAGTACTACTAACGAGATAGAATATCTTGATGAGAATGGTGATACTAATACAATTCCTCTATCAGCCTTATCATCTGTATTAGAAGATAAGAATGTGGACGGAAATATTATAGCGACACATACTTCGGGTGACGGTATAGTGACTGATATCAAAGAAAGTATAACTGAAATCACTGATAACGGAGACGGTACTTATACTTACTCTAATGAGGAAGGCACTGCTGTTACATTTGGAGCAGCCGAGACTATTACTACTCTCGTTGATAATGGTGATAACACTTACACTTATACTTCTGAGGACGGTACAGTAACTGTAATCGATCCACAAGATATTCTTACTGAGGTTAACAATACTATCGCTGGTAACAAAATCGGAGATTACACTAATGAAGATGGTGTAGTAACTGATATAAACGAAACAATAACTGACTTATCAGATAATGGTGATGGAACATTCACTTACACTAATGAAGCAGGTATTCCGGTAACATTCGGTTCAGCAGAGACTGTTACTACTTTAGTTAATAATGGTGATGGTACATTCACATATACATCTGAAGATGGTACTGTGACAAATTATGATGAGACTACTACAAGTATAGCTCTTAATGGTGATAATACATCTATCGATTATGTAGATGAAGATGGTGTAACTACTAATCTTGCATTATGTGATATCGTAGATAATTGCGAGACTGTTACAAGTCTGACTTTTAATGCTACTACTAATCAAATAGAATACTTAGATGAGAATGGTGACACCAATACTGTAGAGCTTGCAGAACTTGTTTCTGTAATGACTGACAATAACTTAAACACTAATGTCCATATCATCGCTACACATACTTCTGGTGATGGGACTGTCGAAGAAATCGAAGAAACTGTTACTGTTATTGGCCTT
>CALLAG010000043.1 GCA_938002705.1 uncultured Saprospiraceae bacterium
ATAACTAAACTTCTTCGTAAAAACATATTCAAATAAATTAGAATATCACTAAAGCGCAGTTATAACCTACGCTTAGCATAGAATTGATACGGCATACCTGAAACAAACTGTAGGCGGGGACGCCAACAGCAACCATTCTAATTAACAACTATAGTAAATTTCTCCCTCAGGAGGGAGATAAAAGAGGGAGGAAAATTCATAACTTAGTGCCTAAAGTATTGCAGCCTCTACAATTAATTTGTAATCAACTAATAGTCTTAGAACTTAATAATATAGATAACATATAAAATAAATTAGCTTTACATATTGACATCCATAAGCAATCGATATTTATGACCCGAATAAGATCACTTTACTTTCTTTCTCTTTTCTTACTGACTCTATTCTGTATTTCTTGTAATGATGATGCAATTATAGATCCTGTAGATCCTGTAACGCCACCAGTATTTAATATTGATATAGCGGAAATAAGAATCAATACATTAGGTAATGATATCGTAGATGAGCCAAAGGTCCGTGCCAGTATGACTGTCAAAGACTTCAGTGCAGACAGTACAGAATTCATCGATTATAATGGCATTATAGGCATAGAATTGAGAGGCTCTACATCTCAGTCACTTTTTGACAAAAAATCCTACGGGGTAGAATTATGGGATAATAATGGCGAGGACATCTCTGCAAGTGTATTTGGATTTCCAGCAGAAGAAGATTGGATACTTAGTGGACCATATAGTGATAAGTCACTTGTCAGAAATGTATTAATCTATGAGATATCTAATGATATCGGACGCTATGCGTCTCGGACAAGAATGTGTGATGTATACATTAATGATGAGTATCAAGGAATGTATGTATTCATGGAAAAATTAAAAAGAGATAATGGTCGCATCGATATATCTAAATTAAATCCAGAGGAAATCTCAGGGGAAGATCTGACGGGAGGTTATATTCTGAAAATAGATAAAGCAACAGGCAATGGTGCTTCATCTGATACTTATAATAGCTTTAATTCTTTTCGCTCTTCCTATGATGTAAATGGCATGACCACGAGCTCAACTCAGACGCATTTCTTATACGAGTATCCATCATCTGAAGATATAGTACCAGAGCAGAAAGAATATATTCAGAATTATATGTCAGATTTTGAGAGAGCTCTGGCTTCTGACAATTATGTAGACCCAATAGAAGGATATGCCGCATATATTGATGTAGAGAGTTTTATAGATTTTTTTATTCTGAATGAATTTGCTCATAATCCTGATGCCTATAGACTAAGTACTTACATGTACAAAGACAAAAATGAAAAGTTAAACATGGGCCCCATCTGGGATTTCAATATTGCATTCGGCAATTCTGATTTTTGTGCTGGAGGTGAGCCTGACACATGGGTCTTCGAGTATAATGACACTTGTCCTAATGACACATGGTTAGTGACTTTCTGGTGGAAGCGACTGCTTAGTGATTCTAATTTCTCTGATAGACTTAAAGCTCGTTATGCAGAGTTAAGAATGACGACATTGTCGCTTCAGAATGTATATAGCAAAATCGATAGGCACTCACAATTATTAGAAGACACAGGTTCCAGTTATAGGAATTTTAATCAGTGGGATGTATTAGGAAAATATGTGTGGCCTAATAGGAACGTCTCAGATACTTATACACAAGAAGTGGACTATCTGAAAGATTGGATACAGCAGAGAGTAACTTGGATGGATGCTAATATTGATGATTTATAGGTTACTTGTTGGTTGGTCTGAGTTGCTGATTTGACATAGCTTTAACAAGTTATTGAAACATGTCAAAGCTATGTCAGACAGATAAAGCTAAATATAGGGTGCCTAATTGGCTTTAAGTGCTAAAGTTCCGAGGATAAAGCCAGATATAGAATGTGTGGTAGCATATAAAGTATGCTATTATACAAGACCTTAGCCATTCATTGAGTTCTGAAAATCTACATAAGACAGTCCTCCCTTCTTATGCTTAGATTAATTTGTATTGACTATTCAGTAATTTCATCGTGAAAACCTATAGCTATGATTATCACATTCAAAAATATTATTCCTAAATATTTTGCTTCTTTTCTTCTTGTCATTCTTACAGCATCTATAAGTATTGCTCAAGATGATATAATCTCTGATGAGCCGTCATCAGAATTATATGAAGAGATATCTGAATATCAAAAGAACCTAACTGACACATACTCTGATGAAGATACATCTATACTTTCTGAAGAAGACAGACTCAAATTTATCGCAGCGGGTGGCCATCCATTTTTCCCTGTAGATACGAGCTATCACATCGTTGCCGATCTCACCGTATATCCTCAAGCTGATAAAATCGAATTTAAAACCAGCACTACACGAATCGCCAACTACAATATATACGGCAAGGCATCATTCCGTATTGCAGGCAAAGACTTTGAGTTATTTGTCTATCAAGATGCAAGCCCGATGTCTCAAAAATTATACAAAGACCATCTTTTTGTACCGTTTACAGATCTCACTTCTGGAGAAGAAACATATGGAGGGGGTAGATACTTAGATCTTATGATACCAGAAGATAAGACTAAGATCATCATAGATTTCAATAAAGCCTACCATCCCTACTGTGCATATACAGATGGATATTCTTGCCCCATTCCACCTGTAGAAAACTTCATAGACCACAGAATAGAAGCGGGCATTAAGCACTTAGATATTAAAGGTCTCATTACCTCATCTGCGGAGCTATTGGATAAGAGTATTGCGTATCATGACCCTAATAATAACTGGAAGAATTTTGACGCTACCTTACTATTCAAAACCATCATGGCAGATAGCTCTGAAAGAAAGAGAACCGTAAGAATCAATAATAAAAAGAATACATTCTATTTTGATAGCCAATACGAGGAAGGACGACTGGAATATCATGTAAAAAATAATCTTGGTACAGCAAAGTGGAATGGCAACTCTACAATTCCAAAAGAGATGTCCGATAAATATCGCATATCAGACGATAGGGCCGTCATGTATCGCAACTACTACACCTACCTCTACGGGATGCCCATGAAGCTCCGCGATCCCGGAACGATCATAGACCCTTCTGTCAAGCGAGTCGAGTTCTATGGTAAAAGTTATGATCGTATAAAAGTAAATTATGATCCAGAGGTAGGCAGTGACACATGGTATTTTTATTTTAACACCAAGACACATGCTCTCGAAGCTTATCAGTTTTTCAAGGATGAATCCAAAAACGATGGCGAGTATATCTTATTCGAAGAAACTAAAGTCATCGACGGTATAAAGATCCCAAGCATCAGACATTGGTACTATAATGATGGTCAGAAGTTTTTGGCAACGGATGTTATCGAGTGAGATTTAACTGTAACAATAATGAAATCTATATGCTCAAGAAATTTACAAAATATTAATAATTATGATGAGATATTCTATTTTACTAAAGCCAATTATACTATGCATTCTTTTCATGAATATATTCTCATGTAATAG
>CALLAG010000044.1 GCA_938002705.1 uncultured Saprospiraceae bacterium
ATTTTTTATCTAATAGATGCTGAAGTAAGGAGAACGAAAGATCTACGTTCTTGTAATTATGTTGATTATGAAGATTAATAGTAAATGTATTTTCTTCTAAGGTGTTATCTTGATTTCTTCTTACAGCAATATTAGTATTTATACCTCCTAAAGGTGTTGCCATAGCTAGTACAAAGTTATTTTCGAGATCAGAGTTTTCTTCGGCATTTCTATAGGTGATATTAGAATTATGACCAGACTGGAATGAGACTTCTTCGTAAGAGATATTAGCTCTGAAGGAGATTAACTGGGAACTTCTTTTTTCGACACCTATCTGTAATACACTGCTTGTGCCTGTAGTATGCGAAAAATCAGCAGGGCTTAATGCTGAGCTGTAGTTGTCATTAAGATTATAATTCCATATCGACGTACCTAATCCAATATTGAAGAATGTAGAAGATTCGAATGATGATGGTTGTACTGTGAGCGTTGATGCTGTGGGTAATTTTTTTATTAGAATATCACTTCTTTGATATTCTAAAGCACCAGGCGTAATCGTACTTATTGGCAACAAATTTTGGCTTCTGATATTATCTTCTGCATCACTTATTAATGTGTTGTCCGTACGGATGTCAGATAAGATATTGGTATTGTATATATCATTAATAGTAGGATCAGTTAATAGTGTAGTAGACTGAATTGTAGATAGTCCACTGTGACTACTTGAGGTATTTGTATCAGAATATTGATTATTTTTTGATACTTGAGTTATGCTATTTTCTGATACTATTTTGAAGCCTTCTTTTAGAATGTTTTGATTTTCTTTAAGATAGGAATCGGAGTTATTTATATTGTTAGTATCCGTGTTGTAAGCGGATTGAGAAAGTAGTATTTCATTATTACTTTCAGGTGTAGATGGCTCATTGTAAGAATGATCATTCTGAGATTTTACAGGCTCTGTTTGTATGGGTTCCTTACTATTGAGTGACCATATAATTAAACCTATACTACAGATTAATATGCCTATCCCGATGAGCCAGAATATGAATGGCTTCTTCTCTTTTTCATCGTTATATATTGCCTGTTCTATACCGTTAAATACGCTATCAGATGGCTCTAACCATGATTCATCTTCAAGAGAAGAATTGTTAAATAGGTCCTTTATATTTTTGTCGTTAAGCATAGTTGCCTACTGAGGCGTAGTTGTTAGATGTAAATTTTTTTTTGAGGTTTTGCTTCGCTCTCATTAGTTGTGACTTAGAAGTGCCCACAGATATATTGAGCTTCTCAGCTATCTCTTTGTGGGTAAATCCATCAATGATATACATATTAAATACAGTTCTATAACCGTCAGGAAGTTTTGATATTTCCATAGTCAAATCCTTAAGGTTCATCTGCTCAATGATTTCTGGATTTATCTCAATATTAGTATTTATTTCTTGAATATCTACTATATCAATCATTGACTTATTTTTCCTTAATTGCTGCAGACAGGTATTGATTATTACTCTGCTCGACCATGTATTGAAAGTGCCCTTATTGATATCAAAATTCTTAAGGTCCTTGTATATTTTAATATATGATTCTTGTAAGATGTCTTCAGCGTCACATCTGTGTTTCATATATCTAAGACAAGTCAGTAGATGATATTTAGAGTATCGACGATACAGTTGCTCGAAAGCAGTTCTGCTTCCGCTTAGCGTATCTTTGATTAACTTAATATCGATAGAATTGTCTTGCACTGTATTTTATGAAATTTTACACATTGTAGAACATGATTTCTTTAAAAATGTTGGGTGGAGACATTAAATAATTTTTGCCTCCACCCAAATCATTATTTATTTATCATAACTTTCTTAAAGTATCTATTCTCTTCTGTAACGATTTCTATGATATAAGTACCAGTGTTGAGGTTACTCACATTGATCACGTCATTAGTGTTTCTATTTCTGAATTCTGCTACGTTAGCGCCTACAGTATTGAGCACTCTTATGTTAGCATTCATGACATCTGTACCTTCCATATCTATGTTGATGATACCATCAGATGGATTAGGGTAGACATTAATTGAGTTAAACTCATTGATGTTATTGACTGATGTCATTATAGGAATTAGTACTGCATCTATAACATGTACAACACCATTATCAGTAACAATATCCGCAACAGTAACCTGAGCATTATTGATGAATACATTTCCATTTTCGATAGTTACTGTGATGTCTCTTCCGTTAAGTGTCGTAGCAGTCTGACCGTTGCTGAGGTCTGTACTTAATACTTGTGCACCTAATACGTGGTATAATAATATATCTGTAAGATCACCAGATGGGTCTTGTAATAGGGCCTCTACCATACCTGCTGGTAATGCATCAAAAGCGGCATCTGTAGGTGCAAATACTGTAAATGGTCCATCTCCACTTAATGTAGTAGCAAGATCTGCTGCAATAACGGCTGCCTCTAATGTGTTGTGGTCAGCACTATTAACTATTACATCTACTACTGTAGTTCTCGGTGGTAGTAAGACTGCATCTATGATGTGTACCACACCATTATCAGTTACTATATCTGCAACAGTAACCTGAGCATTATTGACAAATACATTTCCATTTTCGATAGTTACGGTTACATCTTTACCATTAAGTGTAGTAGCTACTTGACCATTACTTAGATCGCTGCTTAATACTTGAGCACCTAATACGTGGTATAATAATATATCTGTAAGATCACCAGATGGGTCTTGTAATAGGGCTTCTACCGTACCTGCTGGTAATGCATCAAAAGCTGCATCCGTAGGTGCAAATACTGTGAAAGGTCCATCTCCGCTGAGCGTAGTCGCTAAGTCAGCTGCAATAACGGCCGCTTCTAATGTATTGTGCACTGCACTATTAACGATGACATCTACAACTGTTATCTGACGTGGCAGTAAGACAGCATCTATGACATGTACAACACCATTGTCAGTTGTAATATCCGCTACCGTTACTTGAGCATTATTGATAAATACATTACCGTTATCTATAGTTACAGTGATATCGCTACCGTTAAGTGTAGTTGCGACTTGTCCATTAGTAAGATCAGTACTTAGTACCTCTGCTCCCAATACGTGATAGAGTAGTATCTGTGCTAAGTCACCTGTAGGATCTTGTAATAATGACTCTACAGTCCCGGTAGGTAATGCATCAAAAGCTGCATCTGTAGGTGCAAATACTGTAAATGGCCCGTCGCCACTTAATGTGGGAGCTAATTCTGCAGCGATCACTGCTGCCTCAAGCGTATTATGATCTGGACTATTAACTATGACATCTACTACAGTAGTTCTTGGAGGTAATAATACTGCATCTATAACATGCACTATACCATTATCAGTAGCTATATCTGCTACAGTGACTCTAGCATTATTGATAAATACATCACCATTTTCTATTAATACAGTAATGGCTTTTCCGTTGACTGTTGCGATCGTTTGTCCAGTAGAGAGAGAAGAACTTGGTGCTTCGGCTGATACTACGTGATATAATAATATATCTGTAAGATCACCAGAAGGATCTTGTAATAATGCTTCTACGGTGCCCATAGGTAACGCTTCGAATGCAGCATCAGTGGGAGCAAATACTGTGAATGGCCCATCTCCACTCAAAGTAGTAGCTAAATCTGCAGCAATAACTGCTGCTTCTAATGTATTATGGTCAGGACTATTCACAACTACATCTACGACTGTAGTCCTTGGAGGTAGAAGTACGGCATTAATTACATGTACGACACCATTATCAGCAGGTATATCTGCTACTGTAACTTGAGCATTATTGATAAATACAGTACCGTTATCTATAGTTACGTTAATATCTTTACCATTAATAGTGGTTGCCATCTGTCCATTGGATAGATCTGAACTTAGAACTTGACCACTGAGAACATGATATAACAATATCTGTGTCAAATCGCCAGAAGGATCTTGTAATAGAGCATCTACAGTACCCATAGGTAGTGCCTCAAATGCAGCATCTGTAGGAGCAAATACTGTGAAAGGTCCAGGGCCACTTAATGTTGTAGCTAAGTCAGCTGCTATTACTGCCGCTTCTAATGTGTTGTGGTCAGGACTATTGACTACTACATCTACAACTGTGTTCTGAGCGATAAATATACTTGGGATAAAAAGCAATAAAGTGTATAATATTGTCTTCATAATATCATTTAAAATTTAGTGATGGAAATAACTTTCACCCTTTATGTGCATCTGAGTGACAAAAGGTTGCATGGGCTCTAAAAAAAAGATGGTTTTTGTTTTTGCTAGTTAGCCGACACTATCTAGTAGGGGTAAGTATGGATGTAGCTTGTCTTGTAAATGTGGAAAATTCCACATGAGATATGAAAACTAAATAATCATGAGTGTTTCGCTGATAAGAAGCCCTCGAAGCCAGACTGAGATTGTAACTAATTGTCCTCAATATTCTTTTCACAGAGAATTAGATGGCGATAAAATAAAATCTCATTACAAAAACGATCTAAATTTTTGCCTTAACATGTTTGAGGTATGTTTACATACGGTTCCTATTGCTGTAGCCAATATGTACGACGCAGGAGAGCAAGAAGATTATCTTGCTATAGCTACAATAGCTAACAAGTTAAAATCTAACTTTGAAATTGTAGGACATTCTGAAATGATATCTATTCTTGATTGCATAGAATTATATGCTCGTAGAGAAAATCATTTAGTATTTGAATTGTGCTTTGTATTTGCAAGTAAAGTGAATTCTAAGCTGGACATCATTAGAGATGAGGTATTTAATATTTCTCAATTTCTAAAAAAGACTAAATTAAACTCAACTACGTTAGATAACTAACTCAGTAGTTTTTTTACATACCTAATTGATCCCCCTTTTTATAAAATATAGTTCTGGTGTTCTTCCATAATTATTTATAAAAATTATTTAATCAGATAAAAAAAAGGGGATATATGTCATTATCCGAGACTATAATCAGTCCATTCATTTTTGATAGCCAGTTAGAAGATAATTTCTTAACTGATTATTGTGATGGAGATCTAAGCTTCAGCCAAGTAATGTTCGAAGCATTCTTAGAGACTGCTACAGATGAGATTAATCTGTTAGAAAAAGCTATAAGTAGTACAGACTATAATTCGATAGCAGAAATTGCTCATAGAGTCAAAGCTAATTTTGCATATGTAGGATTAAGCAAAGATGGTGAAGATCTTGGGAAGATAGACTCTCAAGCTAAATCTGGACAATTACATCCAGATGCTAATCAAATAATAGAGCGAATTAGATCTCACATCGAGATCATCAATAAGGAGAACAACAGACTCTCTGTATATCTCCAATCTCTTAGTTAAAATCATTATCAAATAGAATAATCCATATGAAGACCTTCCAAAAAGAAATAAGTAATACTACTGATATTCAAAATCTCAACATTGGTTTTGAGCCTGATCTGATTTTGATATTTGCGTCAAGCAAAGATAAAGACCTATCAGGTATGCTAACAGAAATAAAATCTAAATACAACAAAGCTATCATTACGGGATGCTCTACATCTGGTCAGATTATAGATACTAAGGTAGTAGATGATGAGATGATATTAAATGCTATCCAGTTTGATGATACACAATTATCGTTAAAGTCAGTAAAAATCAATGATTACGCAACAAGCTTAGAAGCTGGAGAGCAACTGAGAAAAAATCTTGACAAAGATAATCTCAGTCACATATTAGTATTAAGTGATGGCTTGAATGTCAATGGAGCACAATTAGTTAAAGGCTTAACTTCTGATAAGTTTAATGAAGTAAGTATTACTGGTGGACTCGCTGGTGATGGTCCTGATTTCAAGTATACATTCGTCATTAATGATGGGATGATATCGGAGAACGAGATTGTAGGATTAGGTTTCTATGGTGATAAGCTGAAAGTAGGCTATGGTTCTAAAGGCGGCTGGGATTCTTTTGGCTTAGAAAGAGTAGTGACTAAGTCTAAGGGAAATGTCTTATACGAGATAGATGATAAACCTGCCCTCGATCTATACAAGTCATTCTTGGGAGATGAAGCTGTCAACCTTCCAGGTAGTGGTCTTAAGTTCCCATTGAGTATAAGAACCGAAGAAGGAAGTCTTCCAGTAGTAAGAACAATTCTCGCTGTAGATGAAGCAACGAATAGTCTTGTATTTGCAGGTGATATACCACAAGGAGCATACGCAAGATTGATGAAGTCAAATCTGAATCACATCATTATGGGTGCAGAGGATTCTGCACGTATATGTAAGTCATCATTGGCCCCAGAGCCAGAATTTTCTATACTTATAAGTTGCGTTGGAAGACGCCTTGTACTAAATCAACTCGTAGAAGAGGAGATAGATGCAGTAAGAGAAGTATTAGGAGAAAAGCCTCATATCACTGGTTTCTATAGTTATGGAGAGTTGGCGCCGTTTGGAGAATTTAATCCATGTCAGTTACATAATCAGACGATGACTATCACTACATTTTCTGAAAATTAGTAGCTAATAGCCATATGCATAGATTACTAAAAAGACAACTAAAAAACGCTAATTTCTCAGAATCTCAGAAGAACGAGATGAGTGAATTCTTAGCAACTATCAATGATGCTTATATCTCATTTGATAAAGATAGAGCACAGTTAGAACATACATTGGAGTTAAGTTCTCAAGAGCTCTATAGTTCTAATATCAAATTAAAAAAGGAAGTAGAAAATAGTACAAGAGAAGCACATCTGGCTAAAGTTCAGTTAAATAGTGTTGTAGATAATGTACAAGAAATTATATATGAGATAGACTTAAACGGTAATTTTTTGTATCTCAACTCGGCATGGGAAAAGGCGACAGGATATACAGTCGCCGAAAGTATAGGTGGCCATTTTACTAATTTCTTCAAAGACATAGATAAGAGAGATCTGCCTGGGTTGATAGAATTACAAAATGTAACGGGAGGAAGAGTGAGTAAGATATTCAGAACTAATGAGAATGGGATTACTCGATGGTTTGAGTTATCAGCCAGCCATAGGTTAGATGAGAATATGAAGCCTTACGGATTCATCGGTACTATAGTCGATGTTACTTCTCTGAAGGAAGCAGAATTAGAATTAATAGAAGCAAATAAAGTAAAAGATAATTTTCTCTCCTCTATGTCTCACGAGATGAGAACACCTCTTAATGCCGTTATCGGAATAAGTAATATTCTATTAATGGATAATCCTAAGCCAGAACAATTAGAGAATCTTAATGCATTAAAATTTTCTTCGAAGCATCTACTTAATTTGATAAATGACATTTTGGATTACAGTAAGCTTAAGGTAGGAAAGATAAAGTTGTATCAAGAGAACTTCGATATACGAGAGATGGTGTATGGCTTAGAAAAATCTTTCTCATACTACGCCCAAGATAAAGGGCTGGATTTTGTGTTTGATATAGATAAAAATATTCCTCAATACGTAATAGGGGATAGCCTAAGGTTATCACAGATTCTCACTAACCTTCTTAATAATGCTATCAAGTTTACTGATCAGGGCTCTGTTAGGTGTATGGTGTCATTAGTCGATGGATCAAAAGAAAAGAATAAAATTGAATTTAAAATAATAGATACTGGGATAGGTATTTCGGAAGAAAATGTTGGAAAAGTATTTGAAAGATTTACTCAAGCAGAAGATCACACGACCAAGAAATTTGGTGGTACGGGATTAGGTCTTTCTATTATTACTAAGCTCTTAGAACTCTTAGGTAGCGAATTGGTTCTGGATACAGAATTAGGGAAGGGTTCTACATTTAGTTTCATACTAGAACTGGAAGCTTCTCAGCTGGTAGAAGCAAAAGTCATCGAGTCAAATGAAAGTAAGCAAGTAGATATAAAGGACCTAAATGTCTTAATAGTAGAAGATAAT
Source organism: uncultured Saprospiraceae bacterium (assembly GCA_938002705.1). Taxonomy (GTDB): domain Bacteria; phylum Bacteroidota; class Bacteroidia; order Chitinophagales; family Saprospiraceae; genus RFSX01. The sequence continues at coordinate 7,881 of CALLAG010000044.1, forward strand.
ACTATGAATGTATTAGTTCTAAAGAAGTATTTTAAAAAATGGGGTGTTAGGTCTAAGGTAGCTGAAAACGGCCTCGTCGCTATAGAAATGATACAAGATGAAAAGTTTGACTTAGTGCTTATGGACTTACAGATGCCAGTGATGGACGGCTATACTGCATCTAGAGAAATAAGAAATCTTAAGGATCACATATATAAGAAAATGCCTATCATAGCTCTATCTGCATCAGTATCTAATGAGGTCAATGAGAAAGTGAAAGCATCTGGTATGACTGATTACTTAAGTAAGCCATTTAATCCAGAGAAGCTTATATCCATGATAGCTCAGCATTGCTGCAGTGATCAGAATAATAAGTCAGATAGAAATATAATCGATAACATGATCCAGTACCCAGCCAGTGTATAGAATCTTAGTCGTCATATTATCTCTCTTATTTGTTACAAGTATGTCGTCTCAGCATTCTTACGACGAAGGTTTTGCTTATCTTGAAAATCAAGAATTTGAAAAAGCTGAAAAGTTCTTTGCAGATGCATTAGCATATAGACCATCTAATAAGACGGCGCTAATATGCCATGCAAGAGCTGTAGGCTTAAAAGGAGATTCTAAGAGAGCTCTGCAATTAATGCAGGATCTAAGATCAGATTTTAGTGATGATTACGAAGTAGGACTTAATTATTCTGAAGCACTTATGTGGAATGGTAAATATGAAGAAGCAAAAATTGAATATCAAAAGCTAATCAATATAGATTCTACAAATTTTGTGGCTAACTATGGTTTTGCCAATGCTAATTCTGCACTTGAAGAGTATGATCTTGCAATAGAATATAATCAGCGAGCTATCGATATAGATTCTACTAATGCTAGTGCTAAGAATGCACGTATGTATATCCTTCTGGGTAATGCTTACAGCCTCATGCAGAGGAGGCAATTTGAAAAATCAGAAATGTGGATTGATACAATAACTAAGTACTATCCGACAAATCCTAATGCCATCGAAATATTAGAGCAGATTAACTCTAAGAAGACATCTCATATTGCTCTTAACTACTATCAGTCAAGTGATGGGATAGGTAACGAGGCTCAAGGCTTAGTGGCCTCTTCTCAAGCTTACGTAAGTCCGAGGCTTGACGCGATAGTCTCTTTTCATGATAGGACTGCTACATTACGTGGCACACCTATGAATACGAAACAGAGGATCGTTGATGTAGGTGGAATATATCATGCATCCAAGAAGATCGATATAAAAGCAGGAGTCGGAGTCAATGCCATCAATGATAAGTTTGAAAATGTAAAAAATAGTAACCTGATTAGTAATGTGTCATTAAGATACCAGATAGGTTCACGACAATTTGCAGAGCTAAAATATAATAGTGAAGCGTATAATTATTCTGTCCCTATATTAAGTGAGCAGATACTTCTTAATCATTATTCTATAGTACATCATATATCTTTCCCAAGTAGTATCGGGAATTATAGCAATGCCATATTGACTAAGCAGACTGATGGTAATCAGAGATTATTGATATTTAATTCTTTGTATTATGACTTCGGTAAGCACCCTCTTAAGATGGGGCTTAATTATACTTTGATTAGAAATAAGTTTAGAAGGGATGAGCTATACTTTAGCCCTTTGTCATTTAGGTCTGTAGAGACTTTTTTGATGTTTGAGAATTCTGCTAAGAAGCAAAAGTTTCAGTACAATATCAATGGAGCTATAGGCTTGCAAAAGGATGGGAAGTTAGAAAATTTAGTAACGAAGCGAGTGGAGCTAACAGCTAAATATCCTGTTACTAATCATCTCATATTAGGAATAAAATACTTAGCTGGAAATATTACGGAAGGATTTAATAGCGGTAGCTATACATTTAATCAAGTAGGCATAACTCTTGTATATAAATTATAGCACTATATACCTGTCCATATACTTCCCAGATCTTATTAACACCATTTATTTTCACCACTTATAACATAGCACCATATTGTGCCTATGGTATTAGAATAATTATAAAAAATAATAAATGGAAAATTTACAAGTCTCTTTCAACAATTCTCAAGATAATACAACTGTGCTTAGTGTCAATCTTGAAGGCAAGCTCATAGATATGAATGCTTATGATTTCAAATCTGATCTTCTTAATATGTTGAGAGAGAATAATCAGAATTGTGTTATCGATATCAGAGAGTTATTAGATATTGATATTGTGGGGATTAATGCTCTAGCAGTAGTGCATAGAGAATTGTTAAGCTCAGGATTAACATTGACGATATTAAGTAAAAGCCAAAGTTCGATAGAGAGATTATTCTCTTTGACTAAGTTTGATACGATACTGAATATCCAGAGAGCATAGTTATATATGCAGTCTATCATTTCTCATATCAAGAGATTGCTTCAGTCTAATAGAGCAGTTGTATTCTTATTCGCGTCTACGCTAATTGTCAATATCGGCAATTATGGATTGAACGTTGCACTAGCAAGATGGCTTGGGCCAGTAGGTTTTTCTGAAGCCAATATCATTGCGATCATCGCGATGTTATTTTCATTTGTAGGCATGGGGTTACAATTGATGACGACAAGATTTATATCAGAGTATAATGCAGAAAGCAAATCTGAAGAATCGTTATCTTTTCTAAAATATGTCAAGTCTTCAAGTATTAAAATCGGAATGATAATCACGGCAGTGATGCTTGTCTTATCGACACTTGTCTCTTCTTATCTCAACTTTACATCTCCTATTCCACTGATGATTATTTTCGTGGGGATTGTTCCTTATTTCTTAATGAGTGTCCATAGGGGTTATCATCAAGGAGTGCAGGGTTTTAAGAAATTAGCATTTACTTACATAGTTGAGATGGTGGTCAGATTGGTGTTGACTATTGCATTATTGTATTTATTTATCGATTCTAATCTCAGTACTGAGATTGTGGCATTGGGATTCTTAGCGTCTTTCATAGTCACATATTTACAGTCTAATGTTACGTCTACAAGTCAGATTGTACTAACGCCAGAAGTCAAGTCAAGAATTATAAAAGTCATAGCACTGATAAGTTTCTACGAGTTAAGTCAGATTCTTATTAATAATAGTGATGTCATATTAGTTAAACATTATTTCGATAACGAAAACTCTGGATTGTATGCATCTATAGCACTTATAGGTAGGGCAGTGTTTTTTGCGACATGGATAGTCGTAACAATTCTTTTTCCTAAAGTCATAGATAAAGAAAAGAGGGGAGAACCACACCAGCACCTATTTTTTAATTCGTTGATCATCGTCTTTTTTATAGATGTGGTTTTCGTAGGTGTTTGTTATTTATTATCTGACTTTATTGTCGGTGTTGCTTTTGGAGAAGCTTACTTGTCAGTGAGTTCTCTGTTATGGCAGTATACATTAAGTACATCGCTATTTGCATTGGCTAATGTCTTCGTTTATTACTTTATGTCATTGCAGAAATATCTTCCAGTATATATATCTATCGCAGCAGGTGTCTTGCAGATAGTCTGTATATCACTCTTTAATGCAGGCAGCTTAGAGTCAGTTATAAGAATACAATTGCTTTTCATGTCATTACTCTTAGTAAGCATGATCATCTATTATAAAATACAACAAAGCAGTAGGCCTGTGAAAGTTGAAGTATTAAAAACTTATAGTCAATTATAGAAAATGAAATCAATTAAAGTAGCTATCGTAAGTCCGTATCCACCAAGCATGGGTACCTTAAATGAGTATGCTTACCACATGGTTAAGCAAATGAAAACAAAAAGAGACATCAGTGAGATAATTATATTAACTGATGAGATAGACGACGCTTACCCAGAGCAGATACAAGAACAAGGTACTTGTAAGATAACGATAAAACCTTGTTGGAAATTTAACCAATTCGGTACGACATTTAGATTAATCAAAGCACTCAGAGAATGCCAAGCGGATATTGTCTTATACAATATACAGTTTCTAAGTTTTGGGGATAAGAAGCTGCAGGCGGCTGTGGGTTTATTAGCGCCAGT
>CALLAG010000045.1 GCA_938002705.1 uncultured Saprospiraceae bacterium
TTTATTCGTGCATTCGTGGCATAAAAAATCACGCTTATGCTTAGTGTATCTAAGATTTGGCTATTAGACCAAGTTAACAACTGTACATCTTTCTCTGTAAAGATTTCCGTGACATTAACAAGAAACTAATTAGTGTTTAAGTTAAGTAATCACCAGAGGACTTTAACTAAGGGCATTAGCCCTTTATTCGTGCATTCGTGGCATAAAAAATGACGTTTATGTATACTATATCTAAGATTTGTCTATTAGACAATGTTAATAACTGTACATATTTCCCTATAAAAACTTCCGTGACATTAACAAGACACTAATTAGTGGTTTAGTCAGCCATCACCAGATGACATTGACTATAGACATTAGCCCTTTATTCGTGCATTCGTGGCATAAAAAATGACGCTTATGCCTACTATATCAAAGATTTGGCAATTAGACCAAGTTAATAACTGTATATATTTCCCTATAAAAACTTCCGTGACATCAACAAGACACTAATTAGTGGTTAAGTTAAGTAATCACCAGAGGATATTGACTAGGGGTATTTAGTCCTTTATTCGTGCATTCGTGGCATATAAAAAGACGCTTATGCTTACTATATCTAAGATTCGGCAATAGACCAAGTTAATAACTGTACATATTTCCCTATAAAAACTTCCGTGACATCAACTTATGACACTCTATAATCATCTCATTTTAATAAGTAAATTTTTATCTTTAGTAACCTTAATACTTAGAGATGAAAAAATTATCAATATTACTCCTTTTCCTATTTATACTTAATAATATAGCTGAAGCGCAGACCGTCTTAGAAGAGAAGTTATTCTCATTACCAGATGTGATTTTTAAGAAGATAGACACACCTGAGGGCTACGAAGCCGCTTATGAACTAAAGGTGAGACAAGAAATAGATCATAATGACCCATCTAAAGGTTATTTCTATCAGAGAGCCTATCTGAGCCACAAAGGATATGATAATCCTACTGCTATAATAACGAATGGCTACGGTAGGCCAAGTAACAATATCACCGAAGTAGCGGAACTCATAGATGCTAACCAGATCAATGTAGAACATCGCTACTTCTTAGAATCATCGCCTGATAGCTTAGATTATGATTATCTCAACTTCGAGCAAGTGACAGCTGATCTTCATAAGATTAATCAGCTATTCCGCAGAATATATAATGGAAAGTGGGTCTCTACAGGCATCAGTAAAGGGGGTACGACGACCATATTCTATCGCTATTTCTATCCTGATGACGTCGATGTCTCGATTCCATATGTCGCTCCTGTTAATCATAGCGATGAAGACCCACGTATCTACGAATTCCTGGACAATATAGGATCTAAGCAATGTAGACAGGACATAGAAGCTTATCAGATGGATATGCTCGAAAATTCTGACCAGATGCGTGCACTCCTTAAGTGGTATGTCAAAGGCAAAGGCCTCAAATTTAACTACCTAAACATGGATGAAGCCTACGAATATGCGATACTGGAATTCCCATTCTCGTTCTGGCAATATGGTCATGATTGTGCTATTATCCCTAAAAAAACCGACTCTACTGAGAAAAAATTACAATATTTCCTTGATATCGTGGGCTTAGACTTCTACTCAGATAGCAGTATGGAGTCCTATGCATCGCATTATTATCAGTCTGGTACGGAAATGGGATACTACGGATATGAGACGGAAGACTTCAAGGGATTGTTGAAGTATATCTCTGCTGACAGTCACCCATCAGCAGTATTTATGCCTAATAAGATGAAAGCAAACTTTAAAGGAGAACTTACAAATAGGGTGTCTAAGTGGTCTGAGACTGCGCCTAATATGATATATATCAATGGTGCACTGGATACATGGTCTGCAACGGCGGTTCCTCCATCAGATAAGACTAATTCTTTGTTCTTTTTTATGGAGGGAAAACACCATGGTAGTGCCAGGATTAGGAATATGTCAGAAAAGGACAAAAGTAGATTGATCAAATCACTCAATACTTGGTTAGATATAGACAAGTCTTAGGCGACATAAGCTCTTGCATTAAGGCGTTTTAAGTATTAAATTGAGGTTTTTCAGGAATTTATTATCGTCAAAATCAGTTTTAGATTAGTTGGTTATATTACCAGAGGCTTTTAAGAATTGTTGTTTATGAATCAAGTGAAAGGTAACTACGATCTGCTTATAGACAAGTTAGATCAGTTTACAAGAAAATTCTACCTCAATCAGATTATCAGAGGTCTATTATATTCTGTAGCTATACTCGTTGCCGTATTCATACTTTTCAGTGTTTTAGAGCATTACCTATACTTCGATAAGAACGTAAGAAAGCTTATCTTTTTTGGTTTTATTATCAGTTCACTTTCAGTATTAGGCCTTTTTGTATTCAAGCCGCTATTAAACTATTTCAAGTTAGGTAGTAGAATAAGCCATGAGAAAGCGGCATTAATCATAGGTGACCACTTTACTGATGTCAAAGACAAACTCCTTAATGTCCTCCAACTTAAGAAACAAAGCGAGTCAAGTGCCAATCTCGACCTCATCAGCGCAAGTATAGATCAGAAATCAGAAGAGATCAAGTTGGTCCCATTTAAGTCTGCTATTGATTTGGGTGGTAATAAGCGATACTTACGCTATGCACTTCCACCGGCACTGGCATTACTGGTTATACTATTTGCTGCGCCGAGCTTGATAAAAGATTCTACACATAGGATTATAAATAACGACAAAGAATTCGAGAAGGCAGCCCCTTTTCATTTTACAATAAATAATACAGATCTCGATGTCATACAGTACGATGACAAATTAGTTTCTGTAGAAGTGAATGGTAGCGTAATCCCGGACGAAGTATTCATTGATATTGATAATTTTCAATATCGTATGAGGAAGGAGAACGGCAACACTTTCTCTTATACTTTCAAGAATGTACAGAAGAATGTTCCTTTCGAGTTTTTCTCTGGAAGAGTAAGATCTACTGAGCACAATCTTAATGTACTCCTTAAGCCTAAGTTGACAAATTTTGATCTATACTTAGATTACCCATCATACACTGGCAGGAAAGATGAACGTGTTGATAATATAGGTGATGTACTTATCCCTCAAGGAACTCAGATAACTTGGAATTTTGATACAGAGAATACAGAAGCAGTAGATCTGTTATTTGCATCTAAGAAGGAGAAGATATCCGCAGAGCGTAAGTCAGACGAAAGATACAGACTGAGTAAGCGTATGATGAAAGACGATCTCTATAAGGTATATTACTCTAACACATTGATACCTGATCCTGACTCTATTACTTATTCTATCAATGTGACAGCAGATCAGTATCCTGAGATTAATGTGAAAGACTTCAATGATAGCCTCGAAAGAAACATTATCTACTTTATAGGTAATGCATCTGATGATTATGGATTGACTTCAGTCACCTTTAATTATACAGTAACAAAAGCGAACGGTGTACAGCAGAACAAAAAAGAAACACTCAGCAATCCTAAGTCGAGAGAAGAACAATTCGATTATACTTTTGATATAAATGAGATCGGGCTTAAGCCAGGAGAAAAGATAAGCTATTACTTCGAGACATATGATAACGATGCAGTTAATGGTAGCAAGTCTGCTAAGACATCTATCATGGAATTCGAGAAGCCATCTGTAGAAGAAATAGAAGCGCAAGAAGATGAGAACGAAGAGGATATAAAAGATAAGCTACAGAAGGCTGCTGAAGAATCTAAGAAGATACAAGAAGAACTCAAGAAGCTCAGAGAGAAGATGCTACAGAAGCAAGAGCCAGACTGGGAGGATAAGAAAGAGTTAGAAAAACTCATGGAGAGACAGAAGCAGTTAGAAGAAGAACTTAAGAAAGCCAAAGAGAAATTCGATGAGAATCTTAAGAACCAAGAAGAACTTAAGCAGCCGGACGAGGAGATATTAGAGAAGCAAGAGAAGATGAAAGAATTGTTCGAAGAGGCGATGGACACTGAGACACAGGAGCTCATGGAGAAAATCCAAGAGCTCATGGAAGAGCTCAATAAAGAGCAGATGCTAGAACAGATGGAGCAGATGGAGCAGAACGAAGAATCTGTAGAGAAGGATATGGAAAGACTCGAAGAGTTATTCAAAACCTTGGAAGTAGAGAAGGAGATGAAGGATATGCTCGAGAAATTAGATGAACTCGCAGAGAAGCAAGAGAAGTTATCAGAAGAGACAGCTAAAGACGAGAAGTCAAAAGAAGAGCTAAAAAAGGAGCAAGAGAAGCTGACTGAAGAACTAGAAAAGCTCAAGGAAGAAATGAAAGAGCTGGAGAAGAAGAACGACGAATTAGACAAGCCAAAAGACCTGGGTGAAGATAACGAGGAGCAGATGGAAGACATACAAGAAGACATGGAAGAGAGTGAGGAGAAGATGGAGCAGGATGATAAGAAAAGTGCTTCAGAAAAGCAGAAAGAAGCTGCCGATAAGATGAAGAAGATGTCTAAGAGTATGCAATCTGCTATGGAGTCAGGTGAGATGGAGCAGATGCAAGAAGACATTAAAGCACTCAGACAACTACTTGAAAATCTTGTAGACCTTTCTTTTGATCAAGAAGGATTAATCGATGATCTGAAGAAAACTCAGATTAATACACCTACATATGTGACACACATACAGACACAGTTCAAGTTGAAAGATGACTTCGTCATGATACAAGATAGCTTACAAGAGTTAGCTAAGCGTAATGACAAGATCGAAAGTTTCGTCACAGAAAAGGTAGTAGAAGTCAAGTCTAATATCAGCGAAAGTATAGAACAACTAGAAGCAAGGCAGAAGCCGCTCGCAGAAGAAAATCAGAGACATACTATGAAGAATGTCAATGACCTAGCACTAATGCTTGCAGAATCCATGGAGCAGATGCAACAGCAGATGTCTGGTATGATGTCAGGCTCACAGATGTGTGATAAGCCAGGCGGCAGCAGCAGTAGTGATGTGCCTATGGATAAGATCACTAAGGGGCAAGAAGGGTTAGGTAAGGATCTCCAAAAGATGGCCGATGGTGAGAAAAAAGGCAAAGGTGATAAGGAAGGAAAAGATGGTGAAGGAGGAAATTCTGCCAAGGATTACGCAGAAGCAGCGGCTAGACAAGCAGCACTGCGAAAGGCATTAGAGGATATGCAAGAGAAGAATATGGAACAAGGTAAGGGTGACAAAACCCTACAAGGTATCATAGATGAGATGAATAAGATAGAGATTGATCTTGTCAATAAGAGGTTAGATGCAGAGATGCTCCGAAGACACAACGATATCGTCACAAGATTGTTAGAAGCTGAGAAAGCAGATAGAGAAAGAGATAAGGACAATAAGCGTAAAGCCACTACAGGAGAAGAAAAACCCAAAGAATTGCCAATTGCATTACAGGAATATCTCAAGGAAAAGGAAGCTGAGATAGAAATGTATAAGAAAGTATCGCCTTCACTAAGACCATTCTATAAGCAGCTTGTAGATGAGTATTACAAGGCACTGAAGACACAATAGAACAAAACCATTTTTACTTAATTATCGTCTGAGCAAATGCCACACACGCTTATGCTAAAACTTAAATCTTCGCCTTGTCAGGTTGCATTCTTGCAATCTTACGTAGAGACGCTCAAGAGCGAATGCCGCCTTCCTCAGGAAGTACATGATAACATACTTATATCACTTACGGAAGCTGTCAACAATGCCATCATACATGGCAACAAAGCTGATGATAGCAAATATGTGAAGATCAATTGTGAAGATCAATCAAGTAAAGTCATCATAAGTATCTCTGATGAAGGACCCGGATTTAACCCCAATAAAGTATCTGATCCTACATTACAAGAGAATCTTGAGTGCTGTGGCGGTAGGGGTGTCTATATTATGAAAGAATTGTCTGATACTATAGAATTCTTGGACGAGGGCAGGACTGTACAGATGCACTTCCTTATAGCTCGATAAATATTGCAATCTTGAAGGAATTTCTCCCAGAAGAGACTCAGGAATCTCCTGTCATTAGTTTCCATATAGAAGAGACAGAGTACGTATTAGAACATTCAGAGCACATAATTTCATGGATAGAGGATACTTTACAGAAAGAGGAGAAAGCATGTAATTTCATAGATTTTGTCATATGTGATGATGCATATCTGCTTAATATCAATAAAGAATACCTCCAGCACGACTACTATACGGATATCATAACTTTCCCATTGAATGAAGACCCGATAGAATCAAATGTCTTTATCAGTATAGACAGAGTCAAAGAAAATGCACAACTTTATAAGGTAAATCATGAAGACGAACTCCATAGAGTGATCATTCATGGCGTATTACACCTCATAGGATATGATGACAAATCAGAAGATGACAAAAATAAAATGCGTGCTAAAGAAGATGAATACCTTAGTCAAAGGAATTTTTCTTAGCGCAATAATACTTGTATCGTCAACTGCATTCTCACAACAATTAGATCTAAGTTACTTTGATAAAAAAGAGACCACACAAGTTAGTGTCGAGACAGAGGAGTTAGACTTGGATAGAATACTCTCTTATGAGGGAATATATCTCGATCATGGAAGTACTCATGAGGTAGCCAAGCTATACATCACTAGATCAGGCTTCTTAAATCTACGAGAGAATGATATTCCTTTCTCATGGACGATACCTAAGAAGGCGAATATCCAGATGAAAAGCCTTGAAGATTATAATAGTGAGATCTTAAAAGCTGATTGCATGGAGCCGATGGATTTCTATCCAGAATATGAGACCTATGTTCAGATGATGTATGACTTCGAAGAAGCGTATCCTGATCTATGTGAGATCATCGAGATAGGAACATTATCAAGTGGCAGAAAGATATTGGCAGCACATATAGGTGACCAGTTAGGCGTCCAAGAAGAAGAACCTAATTTTCTATATACCTCATCTATGCATGGTGACGAGCTAGCGGGATTTCCTATGATGATTATGTACATAGATATGTTACTGTGTAATTATGGTACCGACACTATGATGACAGAATTAGTAGATAATGTCAATATCTATATCAACCCATTAGCTAATCCTGATGGTGCCTATAGAGGAGGTAATCAGACAGTAGAGCAAGCCATCAGATTCAATAACCAGTTCGTAGATCTCAATAGAAATTTTCCTGATCCCAAAGAAGGACCTAACCCTGATGGACGTAATCATCAAGAAGAGACGTTATTATTTATGGATTTTGCAGAGCAGTATGATATCCATCTATCTTGTAATATACATGGAGGTGTGGAAGTCTGTAATTACCCATGGGATACATTTATAGAGAAGCACGCAGACGATGACTGGTGGATAGATGTGACGAGGGCTTATGCAGATACAGTCCATATACATGCTCCGCAAGGATACATGACAGATTTTAATGATGGCATCACTAATGGCTATGAGTGGTTTAATGTAGCAGGGGGAAGGCAAGATTATATGACTTACTTCCATAGAGGGAGAGAGTTTACTCTAGAGATAAGCACTGACAAATTATTGGATTCGGAGCTTATCCCGACCTACTGGGGGTACAACAAGGACGCTTTGCTCAATTATATGAATGAAGCTCGATATGGCCTCAGAGGTAGAATATCAGACTGCGATACGGGCCTTCCAATACTCGCAGAGATAAGTATACCTGAGCATGATAAGCAGAACTCAAGCGTGTTCTCATCAGAAGCTGACGGGAGCTATTATAGGTACTTAGCAGAGGGCCAATATGAGATTATGGTTACGGCAGAGGATTATGACACTTTATTCGCCGATATCAACATAGTTGATAAGTCAACGATTAGATTTGATGGTGAATTATGCCCACTCGGTGGAGTATCCACAGTAGATAATATCATATCGAGTACAAATATCTACTCTATAAAGAATAAAATATTCCTAAATGGCACTGATGAAATAGTAAATGCTACGATGAGTGTATATAGTATAAATGGTCAAATGATACAGAAATCACCTATTGTTGATATGTCAATTAATTTAAATTACCCACTTTCTACGGGAATATACCTCGTCTGTGTAGAAAAAGACGGCATCATATCTACTTACAAACTAATGATCACACAATAAAAACAAAGATGAAAAACACTCTTCTTATACTGCTATTGGCCATAACCATAGCTACTAATCTTATGTCCCAAAATGACTTCAGCGACGTCACAATCACCACTGAGCAAGTGACAGATAATATCTACATGCTACAGGGCGCAGGAGGCAATATCGCCATCCTCACAGGAGAAGATGGCACTCTTATGGTCGATGATCAATTTGCCCCACTAAGTGAGAAGATCATGGCAGCCATCAAAGATATCTCAGATAATTCTGTCCATTACTTACTGAATACACATTGGCACGGAGATCACACCGGCGGCAATGAGAATTTTGCTAATGCAGGTGCTACTATCATCGCTCATGATAATGTAAGAAAGAGATTAAGTACTGAGAATGTGAGACCTTTCGGAAGGACGACTCCAGCATCTCCAGAGGCAGCTTGGCCACAACTCACATTTAATGACGAGATGCATATCCATTACAACAATGAGAACATCCACCTGATCCATAATCATAATGCACATACTGACGGCGATGCATTCGTCTACTTCTCAGATTCTAATGTCCTGCATATGGGAGACTGTTTTTTTAAAGATCGTTTTCCATTTATAGACAGAGACATGGGCGGCTCACCAGATGGCTATATCAAAGCGGTATCGCAAGCCATCCTCATCACAGATACTGATACCAAAATCATCCCAGGTCACGGAGCACTTGCCTCAAAAGAAGATCTGCTTAACTACTACAATATGCTCATAACCATGAGAGATAGAGTCAAGAAATCTATCAACGATGGACAATCTATGGAGGAAGCATTAGCCGCTAATCTGACTGAAGGCTATGAGTCTTGGGGTACAGGATTTATTAATGATGAAGCTATTGTTAAGGTGTTGTATGGGGCTTATAAGGAGTAGTAGGTGAAGTGAATGTTTTATACACAGGTTTTGTAATATATTAACTTGAATGAAGAATCTATTAATCTTATTTGTAATTATAAGCTTCGGTTGTAAATCGAATGAGACACTTATAGGAGACAATAATAATGGTGTTTCAATGACTAATTTATATCCTTTTAAATATGATAAACTTTGGGGATACGCAGATTTTCATGGAAACACAATTATAAATCCTCAATTTGAGGAAGCTGCTCTATTTAGTTACGGGATTGCATTGGTTAAAAAAGATAACTTATACGGATATATAAGTAATAAAGGTCATTGGAAAATAAAGCCCAAATATATTAGTGCAGAAACATTTATTTTGGCACATTACCGTAGAAAAAACGATGACAGAATAACAACAAAAAGCTTAATAGCAAAAGTTAACAATGGGACACGTGATATTTATATTAACTCAAACGGAGACCCACCAAAAGGAGAAAGGATTACTTATGGAGCTTGTGGAAATGGTCGAACTTTTCCTCGCTTAGATGAGTATTCGATTAGAAATACAGATGGGACATATGAACTGAAGTACAAATATTATAAATTAAAGAATGATACATTCTGGCATAAAGTAATAGACACTACCCAACTCAGTATAGATACAATTATTCAGTTAAAATATGAATTTGCATTATTAAAAAAAGACTCTAAGTACGCAGTTTACAGTACTGATGTTTCAAAAGGATATGATGTATTCAAAAATGAACGTATTATAATACCTGTAGATTCGTATTATACTGTTAGCCCAAAATTTATTTACGATGATGTAAAATTTAAAATGATTTATGGTGAGGAAGTACCAAGCTCAATATATAAGAAGGGAGATAAGTGGGGAATAATTGATATTAGAGGTCAAGAAATGGTACCATTTATTTATAATGATATAAAGGAAGAAAAGTATGGCAGTAGATACCTCGTCGAATTCGAAGAGGAAAAATTTGGCTATATCTCAATTATATCTGAATCGAAAAATGTAATCAGAGGAAGAGAAAATATTGGGTATAAATATGTAGTTAGAGAACACTTTAAAAGAAAGTAAGTAAGCGACATTAGACGCTAAAAGTTCCTTATACCCACGATGGTGGAGGTTTATTAACCTCGATCTAATACACTTAGAACTAATGAATACTAATTTTAAGAATGAGTGTATTACATCGATGTCAGAGACATCGACGATCAGCTTTCAAACCACCTTGTTGGTGACGACTTGTAGTCGTACACTGACATAAGTATCGGTCTCTTGACCGATGTAGTGTAATAAGCATTCTTTATAAATAATTCGTTTACTTCGGCTACAAGCCGAGGCTTAAGTTCCGTAAGCGACTACAAGTCGCCACGAACAAATTAATAATATTCAATTTTCTTTTCTCTAACGGAGATGCTCATCTTAAGAATTTCTCATTGTTAGAAACGTCTGAAGGAGATTACATTTTAAGTCCAGCTTATGATCTATTGAATACAAGGATTCATGTCGGAGATACTTATTTTGCTTTGCACAAAGGGCTTTTCAAAGATGGATCTGTAATCAGCCCTACAAGAAACGATTTTTTAAATTTTGGTAAGAGGATCGGTATATCTGGGAAAAGGCTAGAGATGATTTATAGTTCTTTTCTTGATCATAAGGGTAAAGTATACTCCTTGATAGAAAAATCATTCTTAAGTGATAAAGCAAAGAAAGCCTATCTTATCCATTATAATACAAGATGGAATAAGCTGACCAAATAAGAAATGCTATGCAAATAACCAACAGCGACCAAAATGACCTCCCAAACATATTCGAACTATATCGAATAGCTACAGATTATATGAAGTCAAAGAATCAAGTTTCATGGCCTGTGTTTCCACAAGAATTAATTGAGACTGAGATAGCAGAAAAGAGACAATGGAAGCTCGTCATAGAAGATCAGATCGTATGCATATGGGCAACAGCATTAAGCGATGAATTAATATGGGGAGAGGATAATACTACTCCGTCAGTATACATTCATAGAATCGCTACTAACCCTAATTTCCGTGGACAAGGTTTTGTCAAAAAGATAGTGACTTGGGCAGATGCGTATTGTAAGAACAATAACTTGAAGTATGTCAGAATGGATACCATTGGACATAACCCAGGTTTGATTAATCATTATACCAAGTGTGGGTTTGAGTTGATCGGGACACGTACACTTGAAGATACTACAGGCTTACCAGATCACTATAATGAAGGAGAGGCATATCTATTTCA
>CALLAG010000046.1 GCA_938002705.1 uncultured Saprospiraceae bacterium
ACTGCTCCGCTTAGGCATAGGCATACCGATATCACGTAATGATGTAACTGAGATTTCATATTGCTTGTTTGTTGATGTATAACTTACGATGCCTACGGAGCTAGCTTAACTATCAATCTATTCTATAACCTTATGACATAATGAATATTGTATCATGATAACATTAAATATAGAATGTGGATAATTTATGACACGAAATTATTAAAAACCATTTTTCTGAAAATCATTATATTAGTAAAATAATTAAAATCTATAGCTATGAAATTAGGTGCCTTCTCCGTAAGCCTCAGCGTCAAAGACATCCATGCCTCTAAAAAATTCTATGAAGACTTAGGATTTTCAGTATTAGGTGGGGATATAAAAAAGAACTACCTGATTATGAAAAACGATAATGCACTTGTCGGATTGTTCCAAGGTATGTTTGAGAATAATATTTTGACTTTTAATCCGGGATGGGATGAGAACGGTAAGAATACTGATAGCTTCCAAGATGTACGTGATATCCAAAAAGAACTAAAGTCTAAAGGGATGCCACTAATTACTGAGGCAGACGAGGCCACCGAAGGTCCTGCAAGTATTATGGTGTCAGATCCTGATGGCAATGTGATCTTAATCGATCAGCATAGATAAGCTCCAAGCCGTACTCTTATTACCATAGGCTTATAGACTCTCTACCTTATACCGCTCCATAAAGTCATCGATGGTCTCAAAGTGTTCTCTTACTCGCTTGTCTTTGAATTCGAAAACTTTATTCGTGAGGCCCCTTTGGAATTCTCTATCGTGAGAGACAAGAATCAATGTACCATCGAAAGCCAACAAAGCTTCTTTCAGCACATCCTTAGATCGGATATCGAGGTGATTAGTCGGCTCATCGAGGATGAGTAGATTGACAGGTTCCAGCAGTAACTTAACCATAGCTAATCGAGTCCGCTCCCCTCCTGATAACATCGATACTTTCTTATCTATATCATCACCGCTAAACATAAAGCAACCCAGTATATTCTTAAGCTCAGTCCTTACTTCTCCGACAGCTACATTATCTACTGTCTCAAATACTGTAAGTGACGAATCAAGCAATGAAGCTTGATTCTGAGCAAAATATCCGATCTCTACATTATGCCCCAGCTTGCATTCTCCATCGACATCTATCTGCCCCATGATGGCTTTAATCATAGTGGACTTTCCTTCTCCGTTACGACCTACGAATGACACCTTCTCTCCCCTCTCGATAGATAGGTTAGCATCATGAAAAACAACGTGCTCGTCATATTTTTTAGATAGCTCCTTGACCGTAACTGGATAATCTCCTGAGCGATTACATGCAGGAAATTTTAATTTGAGCGACGAAGTATCTACCTCATCTATTTCTATAATTTCAAGCTTCTCAAGCATACGCTTCATAGAGTTGACCTGATTGGACTTTGAGAAAGTCCCACGAAATCTTTCTATAAATCTCTGACTCTCGGCGATATATTTCTTTTGTTCTTTGAAGGCTTTAATCTGACCAGCTCTACGCTCTTCTCTCAGTTCCAGATAGTGGGAGTAGTTCGCTTTGTAATCATAGATCTTACCCATCGTCAGCTCTACTGTACGATTAGTGATGTTATCTATGAATGCTTTATCGTGAGAGATGACAACGACAGCCTTGGCTTTATTCACAAGAAAATCTTCTAACCATACGACAGATTCTATATCGATATGATTAGTCGGCTCATCGAGTAATATGAGATCCGGCTTCTGTAAGAGTATCTTAGCTAACTCTATACGCATACGCCACCCTCCACTGAATTCGCTCGTAGGCTGATGGAAATCTTCTCTCTTAAATCCCAGTCCCAGCAAGGTCTTCTCTACTTCTGCATCATAATTCACTTCTTCTATCGCATAGTAGACCTCTCCTATGTCCGTCACCTTATTGATGATATCCATATAGGCTTGCGACTCATAATCGGTTCTGGTCTCCAGTTCCTTATTGAGTCTATCCATCTCCTTTTTCATGTCATTGACTTTGGAGAAAGCCTTAGACGTCTCCTCGAATACCGTGCAGTCATCCTCAGTCAGAAGATGCTGCGGTAGATAAGCGATCACTGCGTCAGGTGGATACTGTATATGCCCACGTGTAGGATCACGCATCCCAGCGATGATCTTCATAAGCGTAGACTTCCCTGCACCGTTCTTACCCATAAGAGCAATACGATCTTTTTCATTGATAATAAATGACACATCCTTGAATAAGGTCTGCCCGCTGAACTCTACAGCTACACCATTAACCGATATCATGAACTATGCATTAGTATGAATGAAAAAACTCAAGAAAGAACCTAAAATATGACTACTTGATCTCTATAGACGTAATCTCATCGCCACCTCTGATATCATTGACTACACCTTGGTCAGCATCAGAGTCTACCTTACCGAATACTGTGTGCTTACCATCAAGCCAATCCGTAGCTGTATGTGTGATAAAGAACTGACTACCATTAGTACCAGGTCCAGCATTGGCCATAGATAATATACCTGGGCTATCATGCTTAAGTTCAGGATGAAATTCGTCAGCGAAGTTATAGCCTGGGCCTCCAGCACCTGTACCATTAGGACAACCTCCTTGTATCATAAAGTCTGGAATAACTCTGTGCCAAGTCAATCCATCATAATATCCTGCCTTAGCCAATGCTAAGAAATTGTATACCGTCTTAGGTGTCTTAGTACCATAGAGTGTAAGGTTGATATCACCCTTATTAGTATGGATACAAACTTTAGTATCTGTATCAAAACTGGCAGTCTCCATTTCCATATTAATGAGACCTACATCTATCTTATCTATTGCTGACATTTTATTTAATTTTCGGCAAAAGTAGGGTTATTTATTATAACTTTCATGTGGCACTGCATTGACTGTAATAGTATAGTTATTAGTAATCTAAGATAACTGCTATCGCAGATAGGTCATTACTAATTAACGGGTTTTAAAACCTGTTAGATCTGAGGGCTGAAGTACAACTCGACACTCTCAAGATAGAATCTTGATTATATATCAAACGTAGTTCACTAAGCACTTTTGCTCAACGGCAAACTACGCTTAACGAGTTCATCTTGAAGATCCTCTCAGAAGAAGTGTGGCTATTATGAGATTGATTAATCTATTCCATACTGCAACACGATCAGATTACTATATAGAACATCCTATGCCAAAGTGTCTTACCAATTATCTGGATACAACTAATCTATGTGGCATATCGTTATTGATGCAGATGGACACACTCATAGATGCAGCAACTACTGGCACTGACGAAACTAAGTATAAGATACAGATACAATCTACACTGACTTACCTGCTACTACAACAATGGATAGAATATGATGCCATGGCAGAGGGAAACAGTCAAGTAGAAAAGGATAGATTAAGGGCACTATATATCACAGAGCTAAGAATATTACAAGGACTCATCGAGTCTCAGAGGACAGAAGAGGAGATGTTATGGACTGAGATAGACTCTATAGAAATATCAGAATGTCTGGACAGTATCAGCATGATAGAAATGAAAGCTTATAAGTACCTCAGTCATAGAGATAACCTATCAGAGTCTGATATGCAAGAGATAGATTACTATGCTAAGAAATGCAGCAACGAATATGGCAGAGGCGTACATGTAATGAGAGCTATTGCATCAGGATTTAGTGATATTGATTACAGGCTTTATGATTTGGCATGCGTAGAAGAAGAAGAAAGGACAGAAAAGAGGTATATTGTATCAAACGATGAAAATAAACGAATAGCCATTATTCCAAATCCTAATAATGGTCAATTCTATATAGAATACAAGGGTGATAAAACTATACAAGGTATATCAATCTATAG
>CALLAG010000047.1 GCA_938002705.1 uncultured Saprospiraceae bacterium
TTCGGTATAGTTGAGACTCTTAGTGAGGATACCTGTCTCATCGCCTACATGGACAATCTCGTTATTAATACGTAGTTCTGTAAATGCTACAGATGGTATAAACTTATTGCGAGTGATCGACTTAGGGTCAAATTTGGTAAATCCATTGACACCACCAAAAAGCAGATCTCCATTACTTGTCTTATAGTAAGCATTATAATTATACTCGGAGTTTTCTATACCATTAGAGTAGTTGTAATTCAGAAATTTCTTGAGCTTAGGATCAAACTTTGTCAGACCATCATTAGTACTCATCCACAGTATATTATTATCTGTCTCTATGATACCGAATACGGTATTACCTGGTAGTCCGTCATTGGTAGTGTAGTGTTGGAATATATTAGTCTCTGGATTAAAGCTGTACATACCGTTAGTATAAGTACCTACCCATATATTACCATCACTGTCTTCCTGCAGGCAGTAGATTTTCTCATGTGACAGAAAAGTCTCAAAGGCACTCGGCATGCCCTTCTCATCTACACTGACTTTATTGATTCCATTCTCAGTCCCTATCCATATCTGCCCTCTTCTTGTCTTTAGGATGACCCTCGTCAGTGCAGAGCTGAGACTTGTATTATCATTAGGGATATTATTGTAATTATAGAATTTATTTTCTTTTATACTCAGTATATCTAGTCCTCCACCGTAGGTGAGTATCCATAGATTATCACCTTCTTTATGTATACCGTAGACATTATTATTAGATAGTGAGTTATCATTAAGTGGATCATTGGTGTATTTCTTGAATTGGCCATTCCTTTTATTTAATACATTGAGTCCACCTTGGAAGGTACCGATCCATAACTTATCGCCATCTATTAGGAGTTGCTTAATGTTGTTACTGCCTATTGAATTTTCTCCATTTTTATATTCGTAGGTCGAAAATATATTTTGCTTACGATCATAATAATTTAACCCATCTCCTTCTGTGCCTATCCATAGGTTTCCATTTTCTTCTTCTGCAAAAGAGCTAATGACATTACCACTTAATGTATTGCCGAAAGCAGAATGCTTATAGTTACTGAATAGATTATAATTGTCATCTAATAGGTTAATCCCACCATAGTAAGTACCTGCCCACAAGCTACCACGCTTATCTATATACAGGCTACGTATAGACTTATCAGACAGTCCTGAGATACCAAATTTTGACTTGCTATATCTGACGAATGATTGTGTATTTTTCTTTAGAAAATTAAGTCCATCGAATGTCCCCACCCATAGATTGTCATCCTTATCTAAGCATATAGATCTGATATTATTATGACTAAGTGAGCGAGGATTATTTTTTTCATTTCCATAGATGGTAACTGTCTCTTCTTTTTTGTTCCAGTAATTAATGCCTCCATCTACAGTACCTACCCAGAAGTTACCTTCTTGATCTTCTAACAAGCACTTAATATTAGTATCTGAAAGTTGACACGTAGGGCTATCATCGATTCTAACAAATGAATATTGGTCTACACCCGAATAAGAGAATAGATATAAGCCATCAGTAGTCCCTACCCACATCTTACCACTACTATCTTCTAATATAGCTTTGACACTCTGACTTTTATCATGTGTTGTATGCTCTTCAGTGATGAGGATATTATAGAATTCTTTTTTGTCATCGAGGTATAGATTGATCCCATGTGATGTAGCTATCCATAATCTTCCCTTCGTATCTCTGTAGATCTGATGTATTATATCATTAGATATACTTGTCGTATCTGATGGTAGGTGCCTATAATTAGTAAAACTATCTACAGTAGAAGTGTATTTACTAAGGCCATTATTAGTCCCTATCCAAAGTTCATTATGGTATTTATCAAAATATAAATGTCGAATATCGTTAGAGACAATACTATTCTTATCACTGTGGTTTTTGAAGACCTTTATCTGGTAACCATCATATTTATTAAGCCCATCTCTTGTCCCAAACCACATGAATCCTTCGCTATCTTGCGTAATAGCAAAAACCGAAGATTGTGAGAGACCGTCCTTCTTAGAAAGTTGCTGGTAAGTATTAGACCTCTGCGCCGTCAGGCCACATACCAGACAACACCATAAGAGAAGTAGAAAACTGTATTTAAACTTTTTTCTCATTGAAAATAGAAAACCGGAAGACTTAAGATTTAATTCAGAAATATTATCGCAGATACTTATGTTCTCTTTCTTTAATCTTTAAGTCTGTTCATATAATATCTACAGCTTTCAAGTAAGGTATCTATCATAGATTATCCTATGGCACATACCTAAAAATACCTTAGCTGAAATGATATAAAATTCGATAAATAAAGCTACAATTTAATAATTAAAAACTTGCTTTCGTAGAGCTATGCATCGTCTTATGACTATAGCTATGCGATAGCTAATAATACAGCCTACACGGTTATCCTAATCAATAAGAGCATAACGACCAGGCTATTCCTATACCAGATCGCATTAATCAGGACTAATTATCTTCTATAATCTTATCTGAATCCACAAAGAAATTAAATACATAAATAGTGATATATAGCAACGTATAACATTGATAATCAGTGCTTAATATAGCCAGCACGATATTCTATCAGCTGAATTCTTAGAATAAAGTAAAAAAGCTTGGATGGGATGAACAGATCGTACAATTTTTAGTTGTGATAGTAATACTACTATGATTGATAACAGTAAAATTATTGGACTATGGAGAACACATGTATTTTTACATCAGAATTAAGTCAATTACAAGGATACCTTAGAAGCTTAGCTTGGAACTATACCAAAAACGAAAACGACGCCAACGATCTCATACAAGACACTATGTGCCGAGCGATAGAGAAAACCAAATACTACAAGAGAGGCACTAACTTCAAGGCGTGGATATCTGTCGTCATGAGAAATATATTTATCAACGGTTACAGAAAGAAGAGAAGATATAATATCGTATCTATAGAGGAGTCCCCTCAGTTCTTAAGTGACTATGATGTAGACTCGGGAGCAGAATACAACTTATTCTCACAAGAGATCAACTCTACAATAGAGCAGCTTAATCCTAAAAGTCAGGAGATCATAGGACTATGCAGAGCAGGCTTGAGTTACAAAGAAATGGCCGAAAACCTAAATCTACCGCTTGGTACTATAAAAAGTAGGATACATATGGCAAGGAAAGCACTTCAGACAGAACTTAAGAAACTCAACCACGCAGCATGAAAAAGATAGAAATTAATCTCCATATAAATCCTAAAACCTATGTCAAAAATCCAGTGACCACAGACTTAGGTAAGAAGATATTAGAGAATAGCGTCATACTTATAGATGAGTTAGGCTTAGAAGATTTTAGCTTCAGAAAATTAGCGATAAGAATCTCTTCTACAGAGTCATCACTGTACAGATACTTTGAGAATAAGCACTACTTATTTATATACTTGCTTAACTGGTATTGGGAGTGGACATCTACAAGAATAGATCTCAAATTAATCAATGTCAAAGAGCCTGAAGAAAAGCTCAAACTAATCATCAGAACCCTTATAGACTCTTCTATGAAGAATGCTGATTCTCCATTCATAGATGAGGAAATACTACACCGTATAGTAGTCAGAGAAGGGACTAAAGCGTATCACCATAAGTTAGTAGATACAGAAAATGAATATGGATTCTTCCTATCATACAAAACGCTCTGTAAGAAGATCTCAGATGTCATAATAGAATTAAGTCATAATCATCAATACCCAAAAACACTGGCATCGACACTGGTAGAGACAGCTAATAACAACCTCTATTTTGCTAAGCATCTACCACGACTTACAGATATAAAAGAGGAGAAAGATCCCGAAGTGATCAACGATGATCTGTTCCAGATATTACATCACTTAGCGATGTCAAGTATCAAAAACAGAAATGAAAATCAAGTAGAAAACAAGCCAAAAGTCAATGGTAATAAAATCGAATTATTAAACCTATAAAAATGAACCGTTATGAAAAGCATTAAGTTAAATTTCAGTTTATTATTACTCAGTATATTATTAATAGGCCAAAGCTGTGTAACTGTCAAGCAAGGAGAGGTGGGTGTAAAAAGAAAATTAGGAACATTCGCAGACAAAGGATATACAGAGGGACTTAGAGTCTATAATCCCCTATTTTCCAGAATTATAAAAATATCAACACAAACAGAAAACCTTGAAGTCGGACTCAATATCCCATCGAAAGAGGGCCTTAACATCTACTCAGAAGTGAGTATCTTATACAATGTAGACCCACGTCAAGCACCTACACTACTTAGAACCGTAGGTACCGATTACGAACTCGATGTCATACTACCAGTATTCAGGTCATCAGTAGCAGACATATCCGCTAATTACTTCGCTAAGGATATGCACACAGGTCAAAGGTCAGATATAGAGAAAGCCATCAAAGAAAGAATGATGTCATACCTCGAAGAGAAAGGTATACGTGTAGAGTCTGTCCTGCTTAAGAGTATACAACTTCCAGCAAGCTTAGCCAGTGCTATAGAAAACAAATTAGAATCAGAGCAAATGGCACAAAGAATGCAGTTCGTACTGCAGCAGGCAGAAAGAGAAGCTGAAAGAAAAAAGATAGAAGCCGCAGGTATCAGAGACGCCCAGATCATCATATCTGAAGGTCTCGATAATAAAATCCTACAGTTCAAATCTATAGAAGCATTCGAGAAGCTATCGACCTCTCCTAATGCTAAGATTATCATATCTGACGGAGATATGCCTATGATATTACAAGATAAATAGATCTATATTGCACCTATAAAAATAATATACGGGATGGACTTACCATCCCGTATTCTAAAACAATAACAATGAAAAAATTATACTGCATTATTATAATAATACTGTGCATAACTATCATAAAAGACACAGCTACAGCTCAGTTCAATGCCATCAATGATGCAGATCTATATATCAGACAAGGTAACTACCAAGCCGCAGTCGACGCCCTCACAGAACACATAGAAATGAATCCTACAGATGCTGAAGCATATATAAAAAGAGCGACAGCTAATGACATATTAGGTAGAACTAAGGAAAAAGAAAATGATCTACGATATGCTAATTATCTCAATCCATTCGCCTATATGTACGTAAGTAAGACATCAAGATCGAGGATATATGATAAGAAAAAATACGGCTATGACTATAGCAACAAATCTGAAGATCTTAAGAAATCACCAGTCAAAGATAAGTACTACCAGATATACTTAAAGGACCAGCTAAACTTACACACTCAGGATTCTCTACTATCAGAAGCAATACTCTCTCTAAGTAAAAACGACCTCGATAATACAGAACGTATCCTATCAGAAATAGAAGTAACAGACAATATAAAAGGCATCATGTATGACCTATACGGTCTTATTAATCTCAAAGAAGATAGAATAGAAGAAGCGATAGAAGATTTCTCATTAGCTATCAATTATATGCCTAACTTTCCACTTGCATACCATAATAGAGCTATCGCTTACAAACTCATAGGCCAATACGATGATGCTAAAGATGACTTAATGGCTGCAATAAAACTCAATGAAGACATCTCAGTATTCTACTTCACTCTAGCTAAACTGAGTGAGGGGCTCGACAATCCTGATGAAGCTATAAATTACTATAGAGAAGCGATAGGAAAAAATCCAGAATATGTAGAAGCCAGAACTAACTACTCTATCCTACAGAAAACATTAGGTAATTATGATGAGTCCATACTACAGTTAGAAGAGATAGCTAATAATACTGATAACTCAGCTAAATCTCACTTCATCAACGGTGGCTTATATCTCACCTATGGAGAATATGAAAGAGCGATATCTGAATATGATAGATATATCATCGATAACGGAACTGATAGCGACGCCATATTTAACAGAGGCTTAGCTAAGATCCTTATGGGTGATAAGAGAAACGGTTGTGAGGACGTCTATCAGAGTATAGAACTAAAAGAGAACCCTAAGCGACGTGAGATCTTAAGTTCTTTTTGTCCTAATTACTAATAGGATATTCTATTACTCTTCTCCTCTAAATTTTTAAAAATAGTTTGCTACTGCATGAGAAGAAGTCGCCTTATAAGCCCTTAAGATTAATTGAGACATTATAAGCAATGAAACTTAAAACTCTATCACTGTATTAGGCAGTCTGGCCACTAACCAGTCTTTGTCAGCCTGAGATATGGGGTTGTTCTTAAGCACGACATATTGTAATTGAATTAATTCTGCAAGCGGAGTGACATCAGAGACCATGTTGTTATTAAGATCCAAATATGTCAAATTCGATAACTGAACCATACCCTCTAAATTTTCTAATTGAGAATTATAAACAATGAGTCCTTCCAGATCAGTTAACTCTCGCAGTGCCTCAGTATCTGAAAAATCCATTTCATTAATATTTAATTGCTTTAACTTGGTAAAATTAGCAATCTGTGGTAGGGCTTTCGTATTGTGAGATCCTATAGATAAAAACTCAATATCCTTAAGATCATTAAGTGGAGACAGATCTGAAATTGGATTACCATTTATACCAAGACCCAATAAATTATCCAAATCCGAAATCGCTGAAATATCCTCTACTCTGTTACCAATAAGTTGTAGCTGAGTTATATTAGGGCAGGTGCTTA
This sequence comes from uncultured Saprospiraceae bacterium, assembly GCA_938002705.1. Classification (GTDB taxonomy): domain Bacteria; phylum Bacteroidota; class Bacteroidia; order Chitinophagales; family Saprospiraceae; genus RFSX01. The sequence goes on from CALLAG010000047.1 coordinate 6,634, forward strand.
ATACTGATATATCTGTAATCTGATTATCCCAGAGTAATAATTGGTCAAGAGAGGTCTTACCTGAGAGTGGACTTAGATCGACAACATTACCGAAAGCAACTCTTAAGAAATTGAGATTACTTGCATCACTCAGACTTGAGATATCAGATATAGGATTCCCTTCGAAGTGTACATACTCTAATAGTCCTAAGTCACTGAGAGCAGTTATATCACTTATGCCAGTACTCTCAAAATTCAAGTAACGCAGTCGACTTAGTTCCATCAATGGGGTCAAATCACTAAAGTCTTGATTACCATACATAATCAAGATTTCTAAATTCTCGAAATGCTGAATCCCATCAAGACTCGTAATCTCTTTATATCCTAAATGTAGTGAGTCTATATTTCTGACATCATCTATTCTGATACCTAAGCTATCTATACCTAACTCTTCTCTGATAGCATTCTCAAAATTAATGTCTGCAAAAATTATAAAGTCATCACTTTCGATGACATCATCTTTGTCCGTACAAGAAACCGCAATGAGAACTAATAGTGTCAAGACACAGAATAGTCGAAAATTAAAATTCATTTGAATCAATCTAACTGGCATATTAATTTATTTTGATAGCTGTAACTGTAAAGATCGTCATTTTTATTTTATTGTGACTATCAGCTATCAGGTACCTATCTTAGTTAGAAAATAAAACACTGCAAGTATTCAGTATTCCTCCCTCTGTAATCTCCCTCCGAAGGGAGAAATTTACTTAAGCTGATATTAGAGACTTAGCTCCTTAAATATAGATTGATGCTTTTTCTATTCCTGAATACTTGAGGTAAATTAAAAGCCGTTAGTCATATATTTTATACTGTTGTGGGCAGTTTACAGAGGGGGCGATTAATAGAAGGTCGTACAACTATACAATATCAATAAAAGCTTAGCAGCTTATAAAACATACTCACATTCCCTAAACTAGTAGCAGCACTTATAAGGACTTAATCTTTTCTCCTAA
>CALLAG010000048.1 GCA_938002705.1 uncultured Saprospiraceae bacterium
GGAAAAATAGAGAAACTATACGTAACAGGCTGTCTGTCAGAAAGATATAAGGCTGATCTCGAAGAAGAGATACCTGATGTAGATGCTTATTTTGGTACAATGGAATTGCCAGGATTACTTAATAAGTTAAATGCTGATTACAAGCATGATCTGATAGGAGAGCGATGGACGTCCACGCCACAGCATTTCGCTTATCTCAAGATATCAGAAGGATGTAATAGGACATGCTCATTCTGTGCCATTCCGCTCATGAGAGGTAAGCATATCTCACAGCCGATAGAACGATTGGTCAAGCAAGCTCAGAATCTGGCTCGTAATGGTGTGAAGGAGTTGATACTTATAGCTCAAGAGCTCACCTACTATGGTTTAGACATTTATAAAGAAAGGGCCTTACCTAAGTTGCTGAGAGCTCTATGTGAAGTAGAAGGTATCGAGTGGATAAGACTACATTATGCATATCCGAGTAAGTTTCCTCTTGAGATCATAGAGGTGATGGCAGAGCAAGATAAGATCTGTAATTACTTAGATATGCCACTACAGCATGCAGCAGATCCTGTCTTACTAAATATGAAAAGACAGATAACTCAGCAAGATCAGAGAGACCTAATCAAGAAAATAAAAAAAATCTGTCCTGGTATAGCGATGAGGACGACGATGCTCGTAGGCTTTCCTGGGGAGACGGAAGAAGACTTCCAAGCATTATGTGATTATGTGAGTGATATGAAATTTGACCGCTTAGGCGTATTCATGTATTCTCATGAAGAGAATACGAGTGCTTATGAGTTAGAAGATGATGTCCCTGCTGATGTCAAAGCTCAGAGGTCTAATAGACTTATGGAGATCCAAGAAGAGATATCGTTCGCTAAGAACTTAGCCAAGGTAGGCTCTCAATACCGAGTCCTTATAGATAGAAAAGAAGGGGAGTACTTCGTAGGTAGAACAGAGTTTGATTCTCCCGAGGTAGATAATGAGGTGCTCATAGAAGCGGCTAAGCACTTTGTACGGGTAGGAGATTTTGTGACAGTAGAAGTTATTAATGCAGAAGCTTATGATCTCTATGCACAGCCGATAACATAATTGATTACAATTCTGATGAACTTAAATTGAATAATTGAATTATACATACATCACTTATGGAATCTAATTCATTATTCTCACGAGCTATTAATCCCCTTAAGCAATTAGGGGTCATCTTTGCATTCTTCTGTGTCTGTGTACTCATAGTTTTTATTCTTATTACCAGCGGAACTATAGAGGCTAAGCCCGTTTTGTATTGGGAGGCAGCATTTACTTGTGTCATGATATATATTATATTTAGTAGTGCTTTATCATTCTCTTATCCTAATCGGACACAGTATTTTGGCTACGCTATTTTGAGTTTTGTACTATTAGTTGTCTCTACTGGTGTACTCGCATCTTTTATATCAGGACAAGCTATAGATATAGGTGGTGGTGGATCTTTTAGGTGGATGTATATGATGTTTACATTTTCGTACTTAGTCCTACTTACTATAGTTAACTCTATGTCCAAGATTCTCGAGTATGTCAAGAAGCAAGATGCCCGATTACGAGGTGAAGATGTAGACGATAATAGATAAACCCTTCCCTGCTTTCATATTATCAGCAGTAATACTTTTACGCCTTACGAGGACAGTTCCATAATACAGTTTTTTTTAACATGATTTGATTCTTATGGTTTGATGGTACCTTGAAGTTCTATGATCTCATATGCTGCTATTCTATCAAGACAAGTATTAATGCCCCTTAAATCTTTCCTTAAGACCAAGCTCAGAACTTCCATTACCAGTTTTCGTTATATATTTACTTAACGTAAAATTAGATCAATATGAAATTTTTAATGTCTATACTTTTAGTTGCGATGACTCTATTCGCCTCTTGTCAATCTAAGTCTACAAAACAGGCTGTAACCGAAGCTAAGAAACCATCTGCATATGAGAAGATCATCAAAACGGATGATGAATGGGCAGCGGAATTGTCAAAAGAAGAATTTCATATACTAAGAAAGCAAGGAACGGAGAGAGCCTTCACCGGTGATCTATGGGATTCTAAAGTCGATGGTATCTACACTTGTAGGGGATGTGCTCTACCGTTATTTGACTCTAAGACAAAATTCAAATCTGGTACAGGCTGGCCAAGTTACTATGAGCCTATCAAAGCTGAGAACATAGAGCTAACTGTCGATTACAAAATAGGTTATGCACGTAAGGAGGTACACTGTGCACGATGTGATGGGCACTTAGGGCATGTATTCGATGATGGGCCAGAACCTACAGGATTGAGGTATTGTATCAATTCAGCTTCACTTGATGTTGTTAAGAGAGAGAACGTTAAGCCTTAGGGACAGAATAAGTCTCCCATTGGTCAGCCGTTCGGTATGCTTGGACGCGATAACTTATTAAGGGATGTGAATATCAGTTATTAGGTGCCGATGTCTATAAGATAATAAATCACTGAAAGTATTCAGTATTTCTCCCTCTTTAATCTCCCTCCGAAGGGAGAAATTTACTTTAGCTGTTATTAGAACCTTAGTTTTCTAAATATAGATTGAAGCCTTTTCTATTCCAGAATAGTGAGTAAGGTTTAATAGTATATATCTGTCCCAAGCATTACAGTTTCCTCCGCTGACGGAGATTAGGAGGTGGAATCTGAATAATGTTGAACTTGAGGTACTTAAAAGCCGATAGTCACGTCAAGGGAAAACTAACTATATACGTGTTGATTAAATTACTTTATATACGTATATTGTAGATAAATTATCTACAAATGAATACTAAGTTAACGCTGACTATTGATAAAGATGTCATTGATGAAGCAAAAAATTACGCGAAAGAAAAAGGGCAAAGCTTGTCAGATTTAGTTGAAAATTACTTTAAACTACTCACAAAAGATAAACTTAAAATCAAACCAAATCAATTATCACCACGAGTAAAACGGCTTCGTGGAATATTAAAGCTTGATAAAGACTTTGACTACAAGAAAGTTTTAACAGAAGAATTAAGCAAAAAATATGGCATCTAAAATATTTGTTGATTCTGATGTGATAATTGATTTTTTTACTGACCGCGAACCATTTGCCAGTCCTGCAAGTAAAATATTCGAATTAAATGAATCGGGTATAGTTCAAATTTACATTTCGGCAGTTAGCTTGAACAATATTTATTATATCGTTCGTAAATTTATAGGACACAAAAATACTATTAAAATTGTCGAAGAGTTAGTCGAAATTGCAGAGATTGTCGGAACGACAAAAAATGAAATTGTCCAGGCATTGAAGAATGACTTTAAAGATTATGAAGACTCTATACAGTATTCTTCTGCATTGAATATAGAAGGTCTCGAAGCTATTGTAACTCGTAATACAAAAGATTATGCCAAAGCCAAATTACCAATTTTTACTTCAGAAAGCTATATCAAGTCAATGAATGACCAGATATAACATTATATGATGAATGCAAATCCTCTTACGTCTGAGACGTCACATACAACACCGTTACTGCTTCATCAATGATAGCATCTACATAATATCATTGCCATTATCGTTAGATAGGTATTAGATCTCATTTAATAAATGTATGCCTATGCCAACGACAACATATACTTATTCTTCTTCCCATTCTCTATAAGCAGATAGCTGTCTTGTAATAGATCAGATGCAACTATTGCTCTATTAGCATCAGCTACTT
>CALLAG010000049.1 GCA_938002705.1 uncultured Saprospiraceae bacterium
GGTCAGCTTATCGATAGCCGATTAATAGACAAGAACTCAGTAATCATTAATGTAGAAAATGCAGGTATGTACATATTACGATTAGTAGATACAGAAGGCCGATCTTCTAGTAAGAAGGTCATCATCATAGACTAATCCTGACTAAAGCATAACCCTTATAGCTTAACAAGCAGTAGCAATTAAGTATAGTATAATATTAAATCAATATGATTTTAAATAAAAAGAATATAATAGCAACCATCTTCTTATGGATGGTTGCTTTTTCTTGTTTTGGGCAGCAAGTAATTACTGGTCAGATTATAGATTCTAAAAATAGAGATCCACTGATAGGCGTCTCGATTATAGATCAGCAATCTGGCGAAGGCACAATCACAGATATAGATGGACAATATGAATTAACTATAACACAAATCCCTACAAGAATAGAGATCAGTTACATAGGTTACAATGCTAAGACTGTGGATATAACAAGCGACAACGTCGATCGTTATATTAGTATTACTATTCAGTCAGAAGCTGTCCAGCTAGATAATGTCATCATTACTGGTATCAAGCCCAAGCGTGCCAGTCGAGAGGTCGGCTACTCTACAGATGAGATAGATGGCAAGGAGATCGCCCTATCTAATGCACCCAATGTCATCAATGCCTTAAGCGGCAAATCCGCAGGTGTCAATATCTCATCAGGTAATGGTGTAGATGGTGGTACAAGCAGAATTACCATAAGAGGTAATAATAATATAAAAGGCAATAATCAACCACTGATTATCGTCGATGGTGTACCTATCGAGAATCCACCAGGACTGACAGGAATAGGAAGAGGAACAGACTGGGGATCAGCTATCAATAATCTTAATGCAGATGATATCGCAGAAGTCAATATCCTGAAAGGTCCTACTGCATCAGCACAATATGGAACACGTGGCGCTAACGGTGTCGTCCTGATTACAACTAAAAAAGGAACACAAAGAAAAGGTGTCGGTGTAGAATATATAGTAACTCATAAGTTCATACAGCCCTACCGGTACCGCAGTGTACAGAACAAATATGGCGCTGGTGGTCCGATCAACCTATTAGAACCCACATTCAGAACTAATGCAGCTGGAGAACTCGCCTACCCGCGTGATGTCCACTCTAATAATGGCCCAGGAGGCAGACCTACCACAGAGACATTTGGCTTCTATTCTACTGGTGTGTCATGGGGACCTGAGATGCTAGGACAAGAGGTAAGATGGTGGGATGGCGAGCTACGCAATTACAGCCCTCAAGAAGATAACCTCAAGCAGTTCTTCAGTGCAGGGAATACGACATCTCACAATCTCAACTTCTCTACTGGAAGTGACAATGGCACTATGAGAGTCTCCATGACCTATCAAGACCATACAGCTGTCGTACCTAATTCTAATTACAACCAATATACATTCAACATAGGGTCAAGTCTTAATATCAGTGACAAACTGATCTCTAACATTGGCCTGACTTATATTAATTATAGTAGAAAAAATAGTCCATCATTAGGAGATGATAACAATGCCTCTTTCGGCAAAGGGATACTATATAGCTGGCCGCGATCATATCAAGGCTTAGAAGAAGAATTAAATATACTGCCAGATGGATCACGCTATACTTACGGAGGTAACTACCCATTCCAGTTTACACCCAGTAATCTATGGTGGAATACTCAGAATCAGAATACCTTCCTGACACGTAACAAAGCGATAGGTTCTATGGGACTGACCTATTCTCCTACAGAGTGGCTATCCATTAATGGTCGCATAGGATTAGACTTTAATCTTAACGAATTTGAGAGGAGATATAATCCTGTCAATGCTCTAGGCATAGAGGAAGCATTATATGGTAATGAGATAGATAGAAACATCGTCATCAATAATGACCTGATCATCACAGCTCAAAAAGAGAAAATATTCAACCTTCCGGTCAATGCTTCTCTTACTGTAGGAGGTACTCAATGGTCACGTGATCAGTATGGACTTAATGCGACTGCCGATAGATGGGAGAACCCATGGCTATTCTCATTTAATAATTTCAGTGGAGCTAATCCTAACAACCTCCCTCTCGCTAGAGAGCTGAGATATAATAAGAAGATTAATTCTATCTATAGCTTTCTTAATCTCTCGTATGATAACTTTCTCTTCTTAGAACTATCAGGTAGGAATGACTGGTCATCGTCACTACCTCAGTCTAATAATTCTTACTTCTATCCATCGGCTTCATTAAGCTATATTCTGTCAGAGTCTATACCACTTAAGATTGATTGGTTAAACTTTGTAAAGCTGCGTGCCTCATACGCTCGTACTGCTTCTGACACTGATCCTTTCTTACTTGACTTCGTATATGATACAGGGTCATTCGGTGGACAGCAGACAGCATCACTACCAAGTACTAAGCCTCCTGTAGACCTGAGACCTCAACAAGCTAATTCTTATGAGGTAGGCATGACGCTCGGTCTGTTCGACGATAAGCTTACATTTGATTTGACATACTATTACATTAAGTCATTTGATCAGATATTAGAATCTCCATCGCCGTCATCGTCTGGTGCATCTCAGGTTAGAATCAATAATGGGGTCTTAGAGAATTATGGCTATGAGCTAAGTATGAAAGCTTATCTCTGGCAGAATAAAAATGGATTTTTCAATACAGGAATTAACTTAGCTCAGAATAGAAACTTCGTACAAAGCTTAGGTGACGGTGCAGAGTTCTTAGAGATAGGTAATATATGGGGCGACTTCGGTCCTAAAATAATGGTACGGGAAGGCGAAGAATATGGTACAATATATGGCTATGATTACATACGCCATGAGAATGGACAACCGATACTTAACGATGCAGGAACACACTACCTTATCACTGACGAACTTGTGCCAGTAGGCAATGCATCTCCGACACTAACGGGAGGTTGGACGACAACCTTGAGATATAAAAACTTTACAATCAATACACTCGTAGATACTAAGATAGGTGGGGATATCTATGCAGGGTCTCATGTCATAGGATTACAGACAGGACAGAGCCCCTCTACTCTTGTAGAAAGAGATGGAGGTGGACTCCCCTATACAGATCCTGAAGGAAATGTAAGAAATATAGGTGTCATACTCCCCGGCGTCGATGCTAATGGAGTAGCTAACGATAAGGTCGTACATTACTACTACAAATACCTGCCTAATGCAGGTGGCTGGGGTAAGGTACTCACTACGCCTGGCATATTAGATAATACATGGGCGAAGATGAGAGAGATGTCTATATCTTATCAGGTACCGACTGAGCAGATACAAAAACTTAAATTCTTTCAAGACATGAGAGTATCATTAGTAGGACGAGATCTGTTCTATCTATACAGCTCTATCCCTGACAGGATTAACCCTGAAGGCCAGACATCCTCAGGCAATGCACAAGGATTAGAGTGGGCATCATTTCCGAGTATGCGATCTGTCAGCATAAGAGTGACATCGAGTTTTTAAGATTCTGATAATTCGTATCAGTTAGATATTAAACATTAAAATAAAGCTAATAAGCTAAGCTATTAAAGCAATATTCATAAGATGAAAAAAATAATATTATTTGTTGCACTTACTGTTATTGTACATTCAGGATGTGACAAAGACTTTGAAGATCTTAATGTCAATCCTGTAGCACCTTCTGAGGTCAATATAGGAGCAGTATTCAATGGTATAGTCGCTTCATTACAGCTGGGCTGGAATAGGCAACTGTTCTTACATAACGAGGTGCTATATGATGTGACAGAGCAGGCAGCAGTTACAGCCAGAACCTTCGGCAATGTAGATGGCGGTGCCGAGGATGTCTGGTCTAACTACTATAGCGCTATGAAGAATGCCAGAGAGCTGGAGCGAAGATATGATAGCTTAGTAGAAGATCCTCGCAGTGCAGATATTGTAAGAGCTCAGCTTAATGTCATCATGGCGTACAAGACCTTTCAGGTCACAGATCTATTCGGTGATATCCCCTACTCAGAAGCTGGCAGAGCTTTCTCAGAAGATCCTATCATCAGAGCTAAGTATGATAAGCAGTCAGATATATACAAGACTCTTATAGAAGACCTACTCGCTGCATCAGCCATATTCTCAGGACAGAGTGAACCACCTATAGGAGCATATATTAGATACGGTGCATTCGAGACATTATTTAATGATAACTTAGGTCAGTGGGAGAGATTTGCTAATTCTCTAGCCCTACGTCACTTAGTGAGAATGTATGATGTAGATCCTTCATTTGTAGAGCCATTGGTCAAAGAATTATTTGAGAGTGGCGCTAACTTCATTATAGAGGATGGTGATGCACTCATGCAACCAAGAAAACAAAACTGGGAAAACTTAGGCGTCAACTGGTCATTCCGAGAGCATAACAGAGTCCGTATGGGATCTACTATATGGGATTTTATGACAGATGATAACCAAGAAATATTAGATCCGAGAGTAAGAATATTCTTTGAAGAAAATAACGCTGGAGAATGGAGAGCGTTTCCACAAATCCCAGACGAGAACACACACCAGTCCGGAGGAGAACCCTACCAGCGTAACAGAAGAGATGCCTCCTACGAAGACAAAGGAGCGGACAACATATATGCATCAGTCAATTATTATCTTGTCAGAGACGAGCTAGATATCCCTGAGATTCTAATAACTGCAGCTGAAGTTAAGTTTCTAATATCAGAAGTTTTTCTGAGAGGTATAGGTGTCTCTGCAGATCCTTTCTTGGCGAAAGATAGATACCAGCTTGGCATCTTAGCCTCAGTAGACTTCTGGAAGTCGATAGTAGAAAATTCTACAATATGGGCCAATAGACCAAGCTTGCCTACTATATCAGATGCATTTAACCTAAGCGCTAATCCTAAGTACGCTATGACTACAGACGGTGATACAGAAGAGAATAGACGACGTATATATGAGCAGAGGTGGGTTGATAGCTTCAGACAACCCTGGGAAGCCTTTGCACTTCTCAGACGTACCAATCTTACTCCGAGACAAAAACCAGACAATGACTTCTATAGATTCGAGTATCCACAATCTGAAGTCGCCTTTAATGTGGAGAATTATCTGTCACAATCAGATGCGATGGGAGGAGATAGGACTGATGTGAAAGTATGGTGGATGGGGCAATAGTGGGGATGTATCTTTTTTATAATCATCCACTCAAATAAAATCAACACAAAATGAAAAACTAATGCAAAAGATAACAGTCTCAGAATTTGAACTTATTGATGCTATATGCCAAAGCAGAGATATAAATAAACTCTACAAACTAAATGATCATTCTGCATTTTCAATTGCTCTTTATCAAATATTGGTCAGTGTTTATGATGAAAATCCAAACCAATTAAACATATGTCAACTTAATCTTTTCTTATCAATGCATCTTGAAAACTCAGGTCAATCTTGTGGCATATTGAGTTGCTTGCAAGAATGGCTCCCTGAACATTTAGACAAATTTGTAAATGCTTTGCGAGAAATAGATGCTCCTAAATCCGCTGGTGCAATTGAAAAAGCAATACAACTATTACCAAAAGATGGAAGTTGGTTTTTTGATTCTGCAGATGACATCTCTGAAAAGCTAATGTCCAAATTAGATAGTGAATTTTCAAGTTACCCAGACGGAAGCATGCCTAAATTGTATAGAAAATATGCAATTCGTAACAGAAGTTACATTGAGCAAATTTGAAAAACTAAAAATAAATGAGCAACTCCGAAATGCTAATTCCATTAGCGGATCTAAAAACAAACGATTCTTTAAGTGGAATCAAAGATCAATTACCTAGCTACGGTAACTATATAATTCTTAAGAACTTCGGTGTTGTATCACGCAAGATACATCTTCCCACACTATGTGATATCTGCGCTCTAATCGTTCCAGATTTAATACAATTTGACTTATAGAATGGCGGATAAGATCGCTCATATAATTTATTTCAGATTAAGACAGAAAACCTACCTACTGGCAGGCAGGCGTAGACATAGCCTAGCTATGGCGAGGCTTTCTAACGCAGATATGGAATAAATTATAATGCGAATTACCGCAATTTTATAGGTTAATTTGTATTACTATATCTTATACCTAACTCCTCCTAATATCCATCTACCTGGCATAGGCACGAGATTAGATTCTCTATACTCAGCATCTAATAG
>CALLAG010000050.1 GCA_938002705.1 uncultured Saprospiraceae bacterium
CACAATAGTTTATGGCTTGTGCCTTATGGACTGGCCCTAACTGTTCTACAGCCTTTATTTCTACCATAACCTTATTCTCTACAAAAAAATCAACTCTACGTAAACCAATTGGTGTATCTCTATAGAAGATTTCCATCTCCATCTCACGTACATATTCCAAATTTTGAAAATCAAATTCAATGGATAACGCTCTTTGGTATATTACTTCTTGAAAACCATTACCGATAGTCCTATGGACCTGCATAGCACAACCGATAATTTTGTGTGTTAGGTCATTAATAGAAGAATCTTGAATTTTCATGCTTAAAAATAAAACTAATCCTCTTTTTTAGTAATCATAGCAACACAGGATTATAAGATTAAGAGATATATCCGTGACATTAGAACTATAATTTCTTAAAAATACGCTCTCTTAATCCTGCTCCTTCCCTTCTGTAAATGTCGACTAATTGTCATTAGTATTTTATCTTGAAAATACCTTGTAAATACACAAAATCTCCTTTTGAAGTCATAGTGCAAATAATAATCTGACTTGAGATTATCATAGCATATATTTTTCTGCTCCTTATAGATTACGCCTAATCCTAACTTTTACTTAATATTCCATTAACTAATTATTATTCTGTTTGACAAGTTTCGAGAGTGTCTTTGTTCTAATTTTGTAGTCTCAAGTAAGTAACATCCATATTATATTCTGTTTTCTCATATAGCATATAAAAATTATTTACTCTATTTATTTCAAATTTTTACAATCAGAATGAAACATACATTTATTTTTTTAGCAATTTTATTTAGTTCCATTTCACTCAGTGCACAATGGAAAGTAGGTCCTAAAGTGTCTGCTGGTGTTATTCTTCAAGATGCAGAATTCTATAGAATCTTACCGATGTCAGATCGTAGAATTTATGATTTAGAATTTGTGGGAGGTAGCTCAAGTTACTCAGCTGGAATTATGGCTCATAGAAATCTTGGCCCATTCTTCTTACAGATGGAAGCACTAGCGACAAGCTATAGTTTAGAATTTAGAATGGATAGATATAAAAGTCTTAATCAAAGTTCTCCTATCTATACTGAAGACTATTACATATTAGAATTACCATTTATTGCTGGTGTTCAATTAAAGAAACACTTTAAGTTAGGCCTTGGACCAGTAGCTGAAGTTAGAGCGGATAAGAACTCTCAGTTCTCGACATTAGATTATTATAATGATACAACTAAGCCTGTAGAATTTGGCTTTCAAGCCTTAGTGGGTTACAATACAGGAATATTTCACATCGACTTAAAGTATATCAATAAATTCAGCAGTATCGCTGATGGATTTAACTTTGGAGACGATGATATGAAGTTAGCTAAAAGTGCCAACAGGCTATCACTATCTGTAGGCGTTGCCTTCTAATAGTTTTTTAAAAATATAAAATTCATTATCAAGGGAGCTTTGGAATCAGAGCTTCCTTTTTTTGTGCCTGATACTATATATCTGCTATGATGGACTTCTTGACTTCTCATTCATATAAGAAGCCCACATTATTTTGTCAGTGCCATATCTATTTCTAATATGATCTTTCTCTTTCATAAGAGCTATAGCCTTAGTTGTATCATCGAATAGGCTGATCTGATAACTACCTGAGACAAGACCGCTAAACTTTACACCTATAAGTCTGATAAGCTGACGACGCTCATTAAGACCATCAAATAACTCACAGATATGCCTTACGAGTACGGTCTCATTAGAGCTATATGGTATACGTCGTTGCTTGGTGTAAGTATTGAAGTCAGCATATCTGATCTTGACAGTCACACAAGACGTGAGCTTCTCGGTCGCTCTCAGTTCATATGCTAACTCGTCTACCATCTTCAGTAGCATATTTCTGATATAACGCAGGTTAAGTGTATCTTCTATGAAGGTCCGCTCCTTAGACATGGATTTCTGCTCACTGTACGGAACGATCGGGCTATTATCTATCGCATTAGCTTTCTCCCATAGTCGTCTACCATTCTTGCCGAACTCTCTCTGCAGTAACTTCATAGGTATCGTGCTCAGTGTCTTGATCTGCCTTACTCCCATAAAGCTGAGCTTCTTATAGGTCTCCTTACCGATACCTGGTATTTTCTTGACCGATAGTGGTGATAAGAAGTCCTTCTCTACGCCCTTAGCGATCTCCTTAGTACCGTTAGGCTTAGATTCTCCAGTGCCTATCTTTGACACCAGCTTATTGACTGATAGGCCAAATGATATGGGTAGCCCACTCTCTTGTATGATTCTCTGTCGTAATTCCTTGGACCACTTATAACAACCGAAGTGCTGATCCATCCCTGATAGATCTATATAGAACTCATCTATAGAAGACTTCTCATATGCAGGAGCATCATCTGCTATAATATCTGTCACTAATCGGGAGTGCTTAGAGTAACTATCCATGTCGCCCCGTAGTACAATCGCTTGAGGACATAATCTCAGAGCCATCTTAACTGGCATCGCAGAATGTACTCCGAAGCGTCTCGCCTCATAGCTACATGATGCCACTACACCACGAGAACTTGATCCTCCTATGATGAGTGGCTTACCTAGAAACGAGCTGTTCTTAAGGCACTCTACTGATACAAAAAAGGAATCAAGATCCATATGGAGAATCGCTCGGTCAAACATAATAAAATTGGGTTTCGATAAATAAAAAACAGATAAGTCGCATATTTCGTCATACATAATCCGAAATATCCGACAATATAATTAAGATTTATCATTGTTGCAATAGCCGAGGCCGGCTTCCCGTCGATTATCTTAAGATAACCGATAGAAACAAAAAAAAGCTCACCGACTATGTCGATGAGCTTTCTATATATTTTATTATGAGCTGTATTCTACTAGAAGAACGATGCTCTCTTATCAGTTATGTCTGCTCTTTTCTTCATGTTCTCTATAATCTTAAAGCCTACCTGACTCTTAGTAGATGTAGATACGCTTGTCTTGAGAAACGGAATATTAGAAGGAGCACCTGCATCCATAGTTCTTACTTTCTCTACTACGAAGACTCCACTATCACCTACGATAGGCTTAGACACGGCCTGTGGAGCGAGATCAAAAGCTGTACCTATAACTAATGGCTCAGTGCCTACACCTGGTACGAATGGACTTGCAGCAGTCACATCAGTTGCCGTCTCTACAGTTGTATTATACTGACTCGCTACAGCATCGAGATTAGTGACAGTAAGAGAGCTCTTAAGCTTATCACCTTTCATCTTATTCATAACAGCAGTCTCTACTTGTGATCTTAATACATCCATCGTCGGCATACCCGCTGGTATGATCGACTTAAGTGTAAGAACCACATACTTATTATCATAATATCTTACTGGATCTGAGAATCTATATACATCCGATGATGCATCTCCGACTTCTGTAGTGGCTTCAAAAACCCACTTAACCATATCACGTTGTGTCTGGCCACTTCCAAGCTGACCAAAAGCATAATCATTAATCTTAAGTGGTGCAGAGGTCTGCATAGTCACACCAGGATAAGCTTCTAGAGCTTTGGCCAGATCCGCAGCTTCTCTATTCTGACTTATTAGTTCTGTTACTTCATCATACTTAGTATCCTGAGTCTCTTGAGTAGGAATGATATCCTGACTTATAGAAGCGAATCTGTACTTAGGAGTATCGTTATTATATATCTGCTCTCCTACCTTGATAAGGTGATATCCGAATTGTGTCTTCACTTTATATACACCACCCTTCTTACCATATACAAATGCAGCTTGAGCAAATTCTGGCACCATCGTCTCTTGCGTGAATTTTCCTAAATCTCCACCCTTGGCTCCTGATCCAGGATCTTCACTATGCCTTACAGCAAGCGTATCGAATGAGGTTCTACCTCTTTTGTACACAGTATTAAGACTATCTATAAATGCCTCAGCTGCCGCTGCACTTGCAGGATTATTAGGATCTACTCTTCTTAGGATATGCTTAGCTGATACAGTATCAGGAATAACTTTCTTATCTAACATCTTAACGATAGCGTAAGAACCTGCTTCCGCAAATGGTCCATAATACTCTCCAGGATTAAGCGCTGATATCGCATTTCTATTAGATGCTGATATTGCATCTAAGTTATTATATAGATGTGTGTAGTACCCTTTATTACTCGTTACATAAAGAGAATCATTACTTGCAGCCATAAAGTTCGTCTTCATCTCAGTGACTTTCTCCATCCAGTAAGCTGAGTCGCTTGCAGATGG
>CALLAG010000051.1 GCA_938002705.1 uncultured Saprospiraceae bacterium
TCGATCTGAGGTTGGGTAGTAATTTGACTTTTTTAGCAAGAGTAGACATAAGCAAGTAGGTGATATAATGCCAGAAGCAAAACCTAATCATATAGTTATGATTGTCGCAGACAGTCTAAGGTATGACTCCGTATATAAGGACGGTGGTCCCGGTGTACCGTATATGGAAAAGGTGGCTACTCAATTTACAAATGCGAGTTCAGCTGCTTGCTGGACATTGCCAGCTACGGCAAGTATGTTTACGGGACAGTTCCCCCATGAGCATCATGCGACCACACAGACTCGGATGCTTAATAAAGATTCTGTTACACTAGCAGAGATACTAAAAGATGAGGGCTATCATACTTATCAGATTACTTCTAATGTTGCTACGACTAATATTTTTGGGTTAGAAAGAGGTTTTGATCAGGTTCTTAGAACTTGGGATTTGGCAGAACAGAAAGGCCTGAAAATTTCTCAGTTATTCATCTTATTAGGAAAGCATAGGATAAGAAAGAAACTCTTCTCCAAAGATGCCGTATCTGATAAGTTATCAGAAGATCTAAGAGCTGGAAGTGTCTGGTTTAGGAGTTTCTATAAGTTAATGTTTGATCATGCAAATGAGATTGTCAAGGGGCATGAAGCTAAAGGTGAGAAGGCTTTTGTATTTCTAAACTTGATGGAAACACATTTTCCATATCATATTGATTCAGAATTCAAGTTGTCGAGCGGAAATCCTATCAATAAGCTATCAGAGTTGATGACACTTTTTAGTGTTATTAATCAGACGTTTCTGATCAATGAAAATAAATCCATCCCTGAAGAAAAAAATCTGGCGACCATAAAAAGTCGACAAACTAGGAGCTGGGATCTTATAAGAAATGACTTGGATGATTTCGTAAGATCTATGCATGAGGATAAGGACAACTTAGTTGTATTTACTTCAGATCATGGAGAGAATTTTGGAGACCAAGATTGGGTATACCATTTCTCTAATGTGACAGATGCATGTACGCGTGTGCCTATTTTTTGGTTAGATAATAATAATGTGGATCCGGGAATCAGAGATCATAAGACGAGCTCAAGATTACTGTTCCATAGCATAGCTAAAAAGGTCGGCTACAATAAACTCAAGGGTCACGACTTGTTCTCTAATAACGTATACAACATCCCCATATCCCAAAGTTACTGGTATAACCATCACGGTAAGACGCTCGATAAGTATAAGTTTAATCAATTCTGCTTCCATTATAATGGAATGAGGTATCTCAAAAAGAATGGAACTTGGGCATCAGCCATATCAACAGAGTATGATAATGGAAAAAGCGAAATGCTTTTTGAAAATCTCGCTGCAGGAACTAATCCGATAGAAGAAGTAGTCGATGACAATGAAGCTCAAGATTACCTTAGAAAACATCTTGCAGAATTTCTCGCCTTTGAGAAAGGTATAAAGTCATAGCCACATTAATTATATTGTAAAGCATAATTTCTATTAACTTTAAGATTGATAACTATATTGAGGTATCATCTGTTATTATAAATAATAATTATGAAGAGATTAACCATGGATATAAAAGGTATATATACCTCACTCTTAGTGATGCTTGTAGTCATGTCTTCATGTGATAGGCCTGACCCTAATAAGAATACACAAGGTCAAGATGAGTTAAAATCACTAGAGATAGAGGGTAAAATCGATCAGAAAGAAATGGCTTTCTATGATATGATCTATGTACCGATATACTCAGATATTTATATAGACTTTCAGAATCAGTCATCACTATTAGCAGCGACACTCAGTATCAGAAATACAAGCTTTACTGATTCTCTTTTTCTTACTAAGATAGATTATTACAACACGACTGGGTTAAAAGTACGCAGTTATATAGATAAAGCGATTAGCCTACCGCCTATGGGTACTGTCAATTATGTAATCGAAAAAGATGATGATACTGGTGGTCCAGGAGCAAATTTCATAGTAGAGCTTAATGCTAAATCTAAAAATGTAAAACCTCTCATCCAAGCTATCATGATAGGAGAGAATGGTAATAAGGGATTCTCGTTTGCCACAGACGGTTATTCTATAATGGACTAACACAATCTTTTAAAGCTATTAAAAAGTATTATTAGCGCTTATATCGAAATCCGACTTCTTATTAATCTCGTAATTGATATTAAACTATGCCATAGTGTTTACAGTTGATACATTATGACTTCTGTAAATCCAAAGATTTTTTACGCCCGATGACTAAGAAAACAAAATACATCTTTTATATACTTATAGTATTTCTACAATATAATCTTGGAGCTCAAGTCATGTCAGGAGTCATTCTCGATACAGATTCAGAACCCATAATAGATGCTTACATTATTAACTTACAGAATAATGATCATGCGCATACAGATGATAATGGAATGTTCGAGTCATTACAAGCGTCAAAGGGTGATACGCTTAAGATCTCATTCATAGGATATCAGTCTCAGAATATAATTATAGATGCAGTGGATAAGCCATTATTCATTACGCTAAGAGAAAAGTCTATCTCACTCAATGAAGTTGTCATTCTTCCTAAGTTAAATGCACTTAATGTACTTACTAAATTAGATCTACAATCTAATCCTGTAAGATCATCGCAGGAAGTACTGATGCAAGTGCCAGGATTATTTATAGGACAACATGCTGGAGGTGGTAAAGCTGAGCAGATATTTCTCAGAGGATTTGATATCGATCATGGAACTGATATTGCGATTACTGTAGATGGTATGCCTGTCAACATGGTATCTCATGCCCATGGACAGGGCTATGCAGATCTTCATTTTCTTATCCCAGAGACTATTAATAATATAGACTTCGGTAAAGGTCCTTATTACAGTTCTTATGGTAATCTCAATACAGCAGGTTATATAAATTTTAAAACTAAAGAGACCCTTGATAATAGTTCTCTGAAGTTAGAATATGGTCAATTCAATACGAAGCGATTATTAGGGATGATAGATATAAGTGGCTCTGATGATAGTAAAGTCAATAGCTATATCGCCACAGAATTACTTAGCTCCGATGGACCATTTGAGAGTCCACAGAACTTTAATAGAATCAATGTAATGGCTAAAGTCAATGGTAGCCTCTCTGAAAGTGAGAATGTAAGTTTGACTTTATCACACTTTACGAGTACCTGGGATGCCTCAGGCCAGATTCCGATGAGAGCTGTGGATAGTGGTCAGATAGGAAGATTTGGAGCCATAGATGATACTGAAGGAGGTACTACAAGTCGGACTAATGCCATATTCCAACATAGGAAGTTCTTCAGCAATAATGCCTTCATAACTAATCGTTTACTTTACTCAAGGTATGCTTTTGAGCTGTATTCCAATTTTACTTTTTTCTTAGAAGATCCTGTCAATGGTGATCAGATTAGGCAGAAAGAGACACGAGATATGTATGGAGTTCAGAGTGCCTATACACATAGATTTGATTATGCAAGCTGGGATGGAGAATTAGAGGCAGGTATTCAGGTGAGATCTGATAAGGTAGAAGATAACGAATTATCAAGTACGCTTAACAGAAGAACGACCCTGAATAATATCCGCTTAGGTGATATCCAAGAAACCAATGCAGGAAGTTATATAGATGGCCGATTTAATTTCGGTAATTGGACGATTAATACAGGACTTAGATTTGACTATTTTGATTTTCAGTATGTAGATGCTCTCAGTCCAGTCTATACTAACCAAACTGTCACTAAGTCTATAGTCAGTCCTAAGCTTAATGTCCTTTATAACTATTCTAATAATCTACAACTATACGTTAAGGGAGGTAAGGGCTTCCACTCTAATGATACCAGAGTTATAGTTGCTGAGCAGAGTAATGCCATTCTACCAGCAGCTTACGGTACAGATGTAGGACTTATATGGAAGCCCATACCTAATATGCTTGTGAATACCGCTTACTGGTATCTGTACTCTGAGCAAGAATTTGTGTATGTCGGGGATGCTGGGATTGTAGAGCCTAGTGGCAAGGCAGTCCGTCATGGTGTAGACTTGAGTATAAGATATCAGCCTTGGTCATGGTTATTCTGGAATCTCAATGCTAATATCACAGATCCGCGATCTGCGGAAGCCGAAAGTGGAAATGATTACATCCCTTTAGCTCCTACATCAACATTGATATCTGGCCTACAAGCTAATAGTAACATAGGGCTCTATGGAGGTCTGCGTGTAAGATATATAGGAGATAGACCCGCTAATGAAGATTATTCTATAGTTGCTGAAGGGTATACGATATATAGTATGAATATGGGCTATAAGAGGGGTAATTATGATTTTGGTATACAGATAGAGAATCTATTAGATGTAGAATGGAATGAAACACAATTTGCTACAGAATCAAGATTGGCCAATGAATCAAGCTCCGTCGAAGAAATTCATTTTACGCCCGGGACTCCATTTTTCCTCAAGTGCTCACTGGAATACAAGTTTTAATTTTGATATAGATATTCTTGGTCTATTACGGTACTATTGATGGCTTTAACAAATTAATTTAATTTATCTACCAAGAATGGAACTTAAGTTTAAATAATTACCTTTATAAGACTGGAAGCACGTTTATTAGTAATTTTTAGACTTTGCAACCATTTATTTTTTAAATTTTAATTTACATTTATTATGAACATTTTTGTCGCAAAGTTAAACTTTGACACACGCGAGTCCTCTTTACAAGAAGCTTTCTCTCAATTCGGAGAAGTAGAGTCAGTAAAAATCATCATGGACAAATTTACTGGAAGATCTAAAGGCTTCGGCTTTGTAGAAATGCCTAACGAAGAAGAAGGCCAAAGCGCTATTAGTAGCCTTAACGATTCTCAATTAGATGGAAGAACTATTGTAGTTAAGAAATCAGAGCCAAGAGAAAGAAGAGATGACAACCGTGGTGGCGGTGGAGGAGGCTTCAACCGAAGATATTAGAATATAATTTTAGTATTTTATATAAGCCCACGTATTTACGTGGGCTTTTTTTATGCCCTTATTCTTCTTCAGACTGACTCTTAGCATGAGACAATGTTGTGTCCGAGAATACTTTATTGAACTTAGCAGGTAGCTGAGCTTCTACTTCTATAAGTTGATCTACTATAGGATGTTGGAATTTTAATCGGCTTGCATGTAGATACAGGCCATTACCTCTCGATTGTAGACCTTCCTTGAAGTATGCACTATCACCTAATAATGGATGCCCGATGTCATACATATGTATACGCAGTTGATGTCTTCGGCCTGTAACTGGGTATAATTCCACAAGATTTAATTCCCCATACTTTTCAGATGGCGTCATTTTTATCCGTTTATAATCTGTAATAGCGGATTTTTTGAGAATCGGAGCATCTATATGTCCGGTCTCATCTTTCATTTTTCCGATCGTAATCGCAGTATAGGTCTTATGTATTTCTCTTTTTTCGAATAGAAGATTTAATGCTGTTACACATTTGCTTGTTTTTCCGATAATCAGTAACCCACTTGTAGGGAAGTCTAATCTGTGAGCTGGATGTGGTCTGATCAGAGCATCTACTTCGCTACTGGGTTGTAGTAATGTGGGTAATGCATTCTCTACAGTCCGCAATTTATTGCCACTGACGATGATGCCAGGAGGCTTGTTAATGATGGCTAAGTGATCATCTTCAAAGATGACCTCCATCTCAAGGTCTATTTTAGGTTTTTTTAGTTCAGCTTTTGACTCAAGTAGGACTATTTCTTCTCCTCCTGAGATGTACTTACTACTTCTTCCAGTAGTTCCATTGACTTGTACACGTCTTCGTGCTATTGCTTTTTTGATACCTTTTCGGGTGCTGACGGCCTTGAATATTCCAGGTAGATAATCAGACAAACGCTCTGGTTTATCTAGTTTAGGGACTTTATGTGATTCTATTTTCTTCATTAGTATGTGAAGATATCTCTTTTTTATATCATCAATGCGGAAACTCTTATTACTAACATACTGTTAAAATATACGTACGAGGTCTTTATTTTAATTGATTACCTTGTGCTTGCTTATTAATGACGCCTATTACAGAACAATTTATAGCCTGTCTTACTAAGTATAATACATCACATTTTATTACGAAATCCAATCCATGGGAAGGTCACAAGAGACATACAACAAAAAAGAAAGAGAAAAGAAAAAGCAAAAAAAGAAAAAGGATAAAGCTGAAAAAAGAGAACAGCGTAAACTTGACTTAGAGGCAGGCTTAAATAAGCAACCACAATTCATGTATCTGGATGAAGATGGAAATCTAACTCCTGAGCCGCCAGATCCGCTCAAGAAGAAATCCGTTGTCAAATTAGAGGATATAGAAATCAGTATTCCTAAGCAAGATAAAGACGATACACAAGATCATAGAAAGATCGGTATAGTTAAGTTTTTTAATCGTGAGAAAGGTTATGGATTCATTAATGAGAAAGGTTCTCATGAGAGTGTGTTCGTACACATGGATGGTCTTATAGATCAGATTAAAGAAAACGATAAAGTTATCTTCGAGGTAAGAAGAGGTCCCAAAGGTCTCATCGCTGAAGGTGTAAAGATATATGTCGCTCCACCTCCAAAGCCAACTCCGCCGCCACCAGCTCCAGAAGGAGAAGCTAAAGAGGCTACCGCAGAGGACAAAAAAGAAGAGGGAGAAGCTTAGTGATAAGCTTCCCTGCTTTTTTACAATCCAAAAAAACTGTCTCACCTTAATTAGTCACTAGAATCCGCTACGTGACATTATCATATTTTACCTTCTTATTTCCACCTGATGATTTGAGTGGATTAGCTATGTTAGAGGTATTATGACGACGATCAGTGTATTTGATATATTCAAGATTGGTGTAGGACCTTCAAGTTCTCACACCTTAGGTCCGTGGAATGCGGCAAGGCAGTTCCTTACAGCATTAGCAAACAGGCAGTATGATAGTATAGAGGTGACTCTATATGGCTCATTATCAAAAACGGGTAAAGGACACTCTACAGATATTGCTGTCGTATTAGGCTTACTGGACTAC
Source organism: uncultured Saprospiraceae bacterium (assembly GCA_938002705.1). Lineage (GTDB taxonomy): Bacteria > Bacteroidota > Bacteroidia > Chitinophagales > Saprospiraceae > RFSX01. The sequence goes on from CALLAG010000051.1 coordinate 7,006, forward strand.
GATCCTAAGACGATCGATACTCAGCAGATAGGTGCCATAATACAATCCGTAAGAGACCATCAATTCCTATTGATACATAATAGGCAGATCAGTTTTGATATCGCATCACACATAGTATTTAGCCATCAGACTAAGAAAGCACACCCTAATACAGTAATATTCAAAGCATATAAAGGAAACAGAACGGCGGTGCAGCAAACCTACTTTTCTGTAGGCGGAGGATTCATAGAAAAACAAGGGGAGATTCTTAATCTCACTGACCACAATGTATTTCCATATGATATGCACAATGGTAAGGAAGTCCTTAAATGTGTAGAAGAGACGGGGTTAGATATAGCTAATCTCGTATTCGAAAACGAAAAGTCATTAAGATCATCAGATGAGGTACTCGACAAAATAAACTTTATCTATGAGACCATGCAGCAATGTGCCTATCGTGGATGTCAGACAGAGGGAACCCTACCTGGCGGACTTAATGTAAAACGCAGAGCCCATAAATTATGTCAAGATCTATTAGAAGGAAAATCATATAAATCTTTTGAAGAATGGAAAGAACTTATCACATCAGCACCTCGACCATTTAATTATATTAATAAATGGATTAGCTGTTTTGCTCTGGCTATTAATGAGGAGAATGCAGCGATGGGTAGGGTAGTAACTTCTCCTACTAATGGTGCTGCGGGTGTCGTCCCAGCAGTATTGATGTATTATGATTATTTCTGTAGAACGACCTCTGAGAATGATGCTTATAAGTTTATACTTACTGCAGGACTGATAGGGAGTCTCTTCAAGCAAGGCGCTACAATATCAGCAGCAGTAGGAGGATGCCAAGCAGAGATAGGAGTTTCTTCAGCTATGGCAGCAGCAGGATTGACCGAAGTTTTAGGAGGTACGCCTAAGCAAGTACTGATGGCTGCAGAGATAGCTATGGAACATCACTTAGGTCTCACCTGTGATCCTATAGGTGGACTCGTACAGATCCCCTGTATAGAAAGAAATACCATGGGAGCCATGAAAGCTATAACTGCAAGTAACCTAGCTCTTGTCAGTAATCCTGATGATGCTAAGGTAGATTTTGATACTGTCGTCAAGACAATGAAAGATACTGCAGAAGCGATGAACCATAAGTACAAAGAAACATCGGAAGGTGGCTTGGCTTATAATCTGCCTGTGATTATTCCTGAGTGTTAGGGACCTTAGGACTCACCACCCCCATCATAACCGCCACTGCCACCACGACCAGGTCTCTTTTTCTTTTGGTTGATTCTATAACTCGCGGTTACAGTAGTCACTCTACTTCTCCATTGGAATTCATATCTATCAGCAAATTCGTCTAATAACGAAACGCCATTTCTCTTACGTGTATTAAATAGGTCTCTTATGCTTAAGGTCAGGGTCATAGACTTCTTGAGTAAATCCTTGCTCCACCCTATATCTAATGAGCCTACAGCCTTACGTGCACCTTGAGTAGATTCTCGTGGTCCTCTATAGTTCATACGTAGTTGTAGGTCTGACTCCCAGAATGTAAATCTTGATGTCAGTCTACCATTCCATGTTATGTTGTCTGTTTCATTAACTGATACGTTGAATTCTTGATCGAATGCATCTCTGCCAGCACTGTAGTTTCTTATAATTCTATAATTCTCATAGACGGCACCTCTTACGATTTCTGGATCGAGTTGTACTTGGTTTCTGAATACATTGATATTAGCATCTAACCTCAGCCACTTTATACCACTGTAAGAACTTGACATATCAAGACCCATATCTATAACTTGGCCGACGTTGATGGGGAGGGTCAGAGTTGTAGAGTTTATATTATTGATGACGACGATACGTTGTCTGGATGCATCGGTGATTCTGTAGAAGAGGCTACTATTGATAGTTACATTATCCCATATCTTAAGATGTCCTATCTCATAGGAGTCTGTATATTCTGGATTAAGATTGGGATTACCGCTGAAGAAATTTCTGTTATCAGAGAACGTAAAAAATGGATTGAGATCCCAGAATCGAGGTCTTTCTATCCGTCTACTATAGCTAGCCTGTATAGCACTGGACTCATTGAAGTTGTAACTTAAGAATCCACTTGGGAATAGATCGTTATAGCTTCTCTTATTAAGACCACCTTCTGAGGCTTCGAGTAATTGAGTATTGATACGAGATAATTCTGTCCGTAATCCAACTTGATAACTGAATTTGCTGAATGTATTACCATATATAGCGTAGGCGGCATGGACATCTTCATCATATATGAAGTTGTTATTAAGACCTTGTATGGGAAAAAAATCTTGTCCACTCTGCTCTTCTACTAAGAAGTCATTAGTGATCTGACGGATCGAACTTCTTAGCCCTAATTCGTATTTATGATCCTTGCCTAATGGGTGCACATAATCCAACTGTAGTAACCAATTGGTCTCGCCTTCATCATTATTAGATTTCTGGTTAGGTGCAATATTCGTAGGATCAGTATTGAATAGATTTTGTGTTGTGAATGCTGAGGATTCGACTTCTGACTTTTCTGTAAACTGGACTATGGCATTCAGATTATGTTCTCTCGATCCAAATTCCTTTCTATAATTAAGGCTGTATTCTAAGTTTTTTTCGTCTTCCTTTTCTTTATCAGTTCTCTCATCAATATTATAGAGCGGATTGTCAGCCGAGTCAAAATCTGAAATACCAAAATCCTTAAGATCGTCTAAAGAACTATCCCAAAGTGGCGCTGTGGAGAACGAACTTAGTGGACCTAAGTAGTCTTCGTATGTCAATGTGGTAAGATTATTCTCATCTGATCTTCTGTATAGAAAAGCAGCAGTAATCTGTTCCTTATCAGTAAGGAAATAATCTGCTCCGAATCGTATACTGTTGGATAAGCTTCTTCTATCTTGTCGTCTATCTTGTATAGATAGCTGTCTGAGGTCATTATTAAGAGAATCTATAAGTGTCTGATCTTGTATTCTAAATCCTCCTCCAGGATTGACTCTGTAGTTGACGCCATAATTGAGGAACCAGTTAAGTTTTCCTTTTCTATAGTTGACATTAGCAGAACCGCCGAAAGTCTCTGGATATCCTGTCGTCAAGTCAAAGGACCCGTTGAAGCCGCTACTTTCGTTTTTCTTCAGAATGATATTGATAATGCCAGCCATACCTTCAGCTTCATACCGAGAAGAAGGATTGGTTATGACCTCCACTCTTTCTATCATATTAGCTGGTATATTTCTTAATCCGTTAGTGTTGTCCATTCCGGCCATACCTGATGGTCTACCATCTATTAGTATTTTGACGCCTTGGCTGCCTCTGAGGCTTACTTGACCTTCTATATCGACAGTTATAGAAGGCACATTATCTAATATATCTTCTGCTGATCCTCCACGATTAGCCAGGTCTTTTCCTACTGTGAATATTCTTTTGTCCAATGCAAATGATGTCTCGCTTCTTTCAGATACAATCTCTATATCATTAAGCAAATTACTTTCTGGGCTAAGTTCAATACGACCTATATCTACCTGCTTAGAATAACCATCTACGACCACATCACTTAGAATATTTGCCTGGTATGAGATGAACTCTGTTTTGATAACATATTCTCCTATTGGCATTGATAGCTCAAAGCGGCCATCCAAATCAGAAAGTCCACCTGTAACGATATTAGAATCTATAGGAGATAGGACTGATATCGTCGCAAATTCCATGGGACTCTGTGTCTCTTTATCCACGATAAGGCCTACAACTATAATGTCTTTACCTTCTTGATCTTTATTAGGATTACCACGTTGACTTATGGCACTTATATTAGATAATATCAATAACGATATTGTAAATAGTAGATGTTTCATAGTGTGTTTGAATTATAAATATCTTCTTTTAAAAGAGAGCTTTTGCAGAGCCTGACGCCAATTCACATACAATTAACATATCTTGTGGTAATAAGTTATGATAAGAATTTGTTAGGTAAGTAGGTTTGTGCCACTAAGCCTCGTTTATCTTCGTCATAAAACTTTTAAGGCTATATGAAAATGACTAATTCGCTAATAATATTTCTTCTCTTTGCTACTCTTACTGTACCTGCGATGAGCCAAGAGGACTTTCCGAGTCTGGGCGTCAGTCATGAGTATGTATTAGAAAGAATCAATCTACTTAGGAAAAAAGGATGCCGCTGTAGTGGTAAGCGGATGAAGCCTGCACCGCCACTGGTCTGGAACGATACATTAGAGCTAAGTGCTTATAATCACGCTAAAGAGATGCAGACTTATGATTACTTTGATCATCACTCCATGTCTGGAGAAGATATAGGAGATCGTCTTGATAAATTAGGATACAAATGGCAGTATGTAGGAGAGAATCTTGCCACAGGGCAGAAGACTTTTGACGAGGCTATGACAGATTGGATTAAGAGTGGTTCTCACTGCAGAATGCTCATGAATGCTGATATGAAAGAGGTAGCTGTCGCTAAATATGGCAAGTATTGGGTTCAGCATTTTGGAAAATTAATGCCGCCAAGAACCAAACGTACAAAAGTAACATATACAGAAGGACAGTAAAAAGGTGAAAAGTAGATTCTATTTTATAAAACTAATACTCGTCATCCTTATCGGAATACTATCTGATGACATAATAGGACAGGATACTACCAAGACTGCGCAAAAGATTCAGATCGAGAACTCAGACAGATCTGTAATAATTAATAATGAAATCAAAGAGCAACAACTCTTAGGAAATGTACGTCTCACACATGATAGTATATTTATGTTCTGTGATTCTGCTTGGATGAAAGAGAAAGCAAATCGTGTAGAGGCATTAGGTGATGTCATTATCATACAGAACGATACGATTAACGCATTCTCAGATTCACTATACTATGATGGAGATTCTAAAATCGCTAAGCTCTACAGGAATGTAGTGCTTAAGAATGGGGCCAAAGATCTATTCTCTAATATTCTTATATATAATATGGAAACTAAGGTCGCTATGTTTAGCGATACAGCCACTCTCGTAAGTAATTCTATGACTATGAGTAGCTTGCGAGGTACATATAATGTAGATAGTAAGATGGCCTACTTTTATGATGAAGTCTCTATCATAGATGAAGGTATGAAGCTTAAGACTGACTCACTTCGTTATGACACAGACTTAGAAAGAGCATACTTCATAGGTCCTACATACATCACTCAGGATAATAAGAGGATATACTGTGAGGAGGGATTCTATGATACGGAAGCGGGTCGGGCTTTTTTTAGCGGTAACGCTAAGATTACAGAAGATGACCTCATTGCGACAGCAGAGAGTATGTATTATTCTCGTGTGGATAGTACGATTACACTTGAGGGCAATGGTCTTATCGTCGATAGTACAAGTGTAACTTCTGGCGACGAGATCATTATTAATAGTAAGACGGATGATGTCAGAATCTTAGGTAATGGCTCGTATGTAGATGATGAGCAGAGTATACAAGGACCTGAGATTAATTTTAATAAAAAAACTAAGAATATAAAGCTCTACGGTCGCAGTAGAGTCCTTCATGATAATGGATTTCTCGATGGTGATACGATTCTATATGATGATGTCAAGAGTGAAGGTATAGCTAGGGGTAATATAGAATATGTAGACACTGTAGAACGACGTACCATCCTAAGCGATAAGCTTGATTATAATGAGTCTATAGGGTATTATAAAGCTACATCTGGAACCTTGCGACCATTGTATAAGCAAGCTGTAGAAGATGCCGATACGATGTATATGAGTGCTGATACCTTACTTAATTATACCATAGGTGATACGGCTAAGATCATACAGGCTGTGGGTAATGTTAAGATATATAAGTCTGACTTCCAAGCTGTGTGTGATTCCTTATATTATTCTGATTTAGATTCCATTTTTAAGCTTTTTAAGAATCCGATATCGTGGTCTGATACCACTCAGATAACAGGTGACACTTTAAGTATTGTTATGAAGGATGATGAGGTGTCAGAAATTATTTCTGAAGGAGATGCTATGATTATTACAGAAGATGCACCAGAGTATTATAATCAGATACAAGGTCGAATGATACACTCGTTCTTAGATAGTAGCGAGCTTAAGAGGATGATTGTACTTGGCAATGCAGAATCGATATATCTTGTAAGAGATGAAGACGAAGCTTATGTAGGCGCTAATAAGACTGTCTGTAGTAGTATGGTATTTAATTTTAAAGAGAAAGAATTAGATTTTATTAATTTTCTAACACAGCCGAGTAACACAATGGTCCCTATGGCGAAGGCAACAGAGAACGATCTTAAGTTGAGTGGATTTAGGTGGTATACTGATAGACGTCCTATAGATAAAAGTAAACTTAGACTAATAAGTATAAGAAAAACGGATCCTCAATCTCCTCCAGAAGTGGAAGATACGTTCTCTGAACAAGTCAATGAAGTCTTAAATAAGAGTTCTGAAAACTCTCAAAAAACCAATAAATTTGTAGGACAAAAGAAAAGGGGAAGGTGAGATATATATATGCTATAATACTAACGTTGATTACACTAAGTGGATTAGCTCAGCAAGCTACAGATCATTTCTTTCAAGAAGCTAATCAGTATTACGCCCAAGCTAAGTACACGGATGCATTATCTACTTATCAGCGCCTAATAGATGAAGGGTTAGCTTCTAGTGAGCTATACTATAACATAGGCAACACTGAGTATAAGTTAGGCCATATAGGAAAGGCGATTCTCTATTATGAGAAGGCTAAGTTACTTGCCCCTAATAATAAATCTATAAATACAAACCTTAATATAGCAAGAGAGAAAGTCGAATCAGATATTCTTGAGATTCCTGATTTTCTTCCAGTCAGGTTATGGCGAGGTATGGCCAAAACCATCTCTCCTGGTATGTGGATTGTGATCCAAGCTATTATGGGTGGTCTATTCCTCTATGGGATCTTTTTGTTCTATAATAACGCTGATAGATCACAAAAACTGAAAAGTATAGGGATCGCCTTATTAGGATTGATATTACTCCTTGTCAGTTACTCTGCTGGTAAGACAGCTCATAACTTATTACATCTGCATGATAAGGGTATCGTTATAGAATCTTCTACGATGTATTCTGCACCTGATAGCAGATCTGAGGAGATAGAATCACTTGCAGATGGAGTGAAAGTCAATATATTGGATACCATAGATGTCTGGTATAAAGTCGAATTAATGAATAAGAATACCGGCTGGATAGAGGTTCAAACCATAGAAAGAATATAATATCGGACTCCTATAAAATCTCCTGACATGATTGCAGGTGACAACTATAGAGGGTCTATATGCTTGCGGTAATGAGATTTTTTTTGTGAATATTGGCTTTTTGAATTCCTATAATTATCGAATGATATTTCTTAACATTCCTTCTCTTGTAGGCATAAAAAAAAGCGACTTAATTTCTTAAGTCGCTCATCCAAATTTATTTTGGTTTATTATTACTCTTATTATGCTTCGTCTACGAACTTACCTCCATCGAGCTTATCTTGAAGTACCTCTAACTCATCCCACTTACCGTCTCTTGCGAGAGCAGCTTGCATAGGCCATGTACCTGGATCGTGCATCTGGTATCTTGGACCTGCTTCAGTTAGGATTTCTTTAAGTCTATCTTGAGAAGCATCTGCTAAGTCAGCGAATGTTACTATACCGCCTGCTACGAGGTGCTCAGCAATCTTAGGACCTATACCTTCGATTTTCTTTAGTGCATCTGGCTTACCTGAAGCTGCAGATGAAGTTGCTGCTGCAGGAGTTGCTACTTCTGGAGTTGCCGCTGCTGCCGGAGCTGCTGCTGGTGCTTCTGCTTTAGGCGCTGCTTTTGCTGCTGGCTTAGTATTTTTGATAGGTGCAACAGTTTCTGGCACAGTACCCATAGGCACTATATTGACATATGTTCTACCTAATCTTTTCTTTTTGAACCCAACATGACCTTCTATTTTGGCATGTAGTGTAAAGTCTTTACCCATGTATACGTTATCACCTGGGTGAAATTTTGTTCCTCTTTGTCTGACGATAATATTACCAGCTTTAGCATATTGCCCACCGAATAATTTAACGCCTAAGAATTTCGGATTACTATCACGTCCGTTATCCGAACTACCTACTCCTTTTTTGTGTGCCATGATCTTATAATTTTATATTATAACAGCTAATCTTAGCCTGCTATAGAATCAATTTTAATTTTAGAAAGATACTGTCTGTGACCGTTCTTTACTTTATATCCTTTTCTTCTTTTCTTTTTGAAGACGATAACTTTATCACCCTTAAGATGCTCTAATACAGTAGCGGATACTTTAGCGCCACTAAGGTTAGGAGCACCTACAGTTGTGTTAGAACCATCAGATGTCAAGAGTACATTGTCAAAGCTGACCTTGCTGCCTTCTTCAGAATCAAGTCTATGAACGAAATATTCTTTATCGGCCTCGACCTTCATTTGTTGTCCTAAAATCTCTACTATAGCAAACATGTAATAAATGTTAATTTTTAAAAATGGATTGCAAAGATATACTATTTATAGACTATTTCAAATAGTGTATATACTTTCTAAACCTATGATTTACAGCTATTTTAGCTACAAATTGTCAGATAATAAGATCGTCTTTCTGATTTTTTGACCTTTTCTCTCTACTGTAAGCTTTATTTTCTTGCCTTTGCGCCTTATAAGTCTTTGGTATATCTGCTCCAGCGTGTAGAATTTGGTACTTAAAAAGCCCATTCTCTTGACGATATCACCAGATTTTATACCTGCTTTTTCTGCAGGCGATCCAGGAAGTACTTCTTTGACAAAGTAATTACTTAATTCTTGACCGAATGCATACAGGACTAATCCACTGATGTCGTAATCTATTTCTTTATTATAATTTCTGTGGGGCTTTAAGTAGAGTTCACCATTTACATAATCGATAATGATATTAAATCTTTCTAATATGGGATTGCCTATGAGACCATCTCGTGATACAATCAAGTTCTCTAATGTGTCTTTCTCATAGTATTGATAGTTAGTAATCAAATCATTAAAAGTAAAATTGCTATCCAGATTGAGTTCTTGGGTTTTGCCCATGTAGCCTTTTATATCACCTCCGAGCCCACGACCTAAGTTACCGACCATATAGTTAGTAGGTAAGCTCACCTTGGATTCATCATTAAGGAAGAGTAAGAACGCTATTCCTGCTCCAGTATCCATTAATATGTCAGTATCTATCTGTTGTCCATTGCTATTGATACTACAGTTGATATAAGGCTTATGATTAATAAAGGTTGATTGTAGCTTTACATAGTCAGTTTTGAGAGCTTTCTGTGGGACGTTCTTGTAGAGGATGATTTTCTTTTTTCGGTAGTCGATTTCTACTGATAGGCCTCTGAAGAAGCGGGCACCAAGTATACCATCGATAGACTCTCCTGTCAGCTCATCCATGTGTAGGAAGTCTTCCTCTAATACGATGAGGTCCCTATCTACAGTAATTGTATTCTTAAGACCCAGAGGGATGCCTCTGGTTATATAGGCGTACATCGTTCTCTGCAGATCAGCACCAGCGATAAGGAGAGGCTCTTCATAAGTAAATCCCAGTATATCTGTGATCTCCTTTCTGAATAGGATAACATGTTCTGCACCAGTATCAAGAAGGAACTTAAGCGGCAGATTAGCCATTCTTACCTCCAGAACAAGAAAGTTATGCTTATAGTCGAATGGAATGCTCAGTGATTCTTGATCACCTAGTAGTTCTAATCCTAATACCTGCGATACGGAGCTTTGGGATCTGAGAAGAAGGCTTAATAAAAGTAGGTATGTAATTAATTTACTGGCCAATTAATATGGAATTTGATAACCTAATATAAGGATTTTTTATTTGTTATGGGTATAAAAAAAGCCCAGCAGGATTACCTACTGGGCTAAATATTTCTAAGATCCTAATAGGATATATTACTTAACGATAGTAACTTCTATTCTTCTGTTCTGAGCTTGGCCAGCTTTAGTATCGTTAGATGCAACCGGATCAGCAGAACCCATACCTTTGGTAGATATTCTGCTTCCTGCGATGTTCTTACCCATTAATCTTGCTTTTACAGCATTAGCTCTCTGAGAAGATAATTGCATGTTCTTAGCAGCATCACCTGTACTATCAGTGTAACCAGCTATGTGGACTTTGACACCAGGATAAGCAGCAAGAATGGCAGCTAAGTTATCTACTTCAACGCCTGAAGTTCCGTCAATCTGTGCAGAACCTGAAGCGAAGTTTAAGTTTCTGAATGTAAACTTACCTTCACCCTTGAATCCACCGTCGATATATGACATCATCTGCGTTCCTGCAGAATTAGCACCGAATTTTACTTTATCAAGAGCTGCTTTGCCAGCAGCATCTACTTTAGAGAAAGCAGAACCTATCGCATCACCTACAGCACCAGCTGCATCACCTGCCATATCACCTGCCTTACCAGCAGCATCACCTACAGCTCCCGCTGCGTCGCCAGCCATATCACCTGCCTTAGTGGCTACATCACCTACAGCACCAGCAGCATCACCTGCTATTTCTGTTGTTTTGTCTACCGCTTTGTCTAATGCATCGATACCTGTACCAGAACCACCCATGAATTTCCATAGTCCTAATGCACCTAATATTAATATTATTGGTATTAAGAACTTTAAGATTCCACCACCTGCAGCTTTACCTACATTAGCGACATCACCTACAGCGCCACCAGCCATATTAGCTGCTCCACCGACCATATCTTTAGCACCACCGATCACTTTCTTACCAGCATCTCCTGCTGCTCCAACAGCATTACCTGCTGCACCTACTGCATCACCAGCTATATTCTTAGCACCACCTGCGATACCTGTTATAGCATCGAATCCTTTGCCTAAGAATCCAGCTCCTAATGAGCTTAATAATCCTGCAGGCATTGCAGATTTGACAGCAGATTTTTGTGTTCCTAAGAACTTACCAAGACCTACAGCATCTAATGCTTTGTTTTTAACCACTTTTCCTACCATACTCATAAGAAAAGGTGCAGCCATCTTGATCAAAGAAGAAGTTGCACTTCCTTTGAGACCAGAGAATCCAGCTACCTTATCTATCATACTACCAGTATTGTTACCTAATAGTAGATTAAGTGCTCCTGAACCTGAGTTCATTAGTGATGCAACATTACCTGCGCCACCACCGAATAAGTCACCTATGTTGTCAAGGATACCTGTATCAGCACCTTTTACCATATCAAATAATTTGCCTGCCTGGTTACTGTCTTCCGACTTAGAGATCATAGATCCTAAAAGTGCAGGAAATACCCCGTCTAATGCTTTACTCACGCCAGATTCTGACTCACCTAAAAACTTAGATGCATTGGATACTAAAGAACCAGACACCTGGTCTTTAATCATATCGATTAAATTCATTTTTTGTAAAAATTTAAAGTTAGAAATTAGATATTTAGTTTTCGTTTTCGATAAGAAAGCAGTTTTACTTCCTTATTTTATCTTTAAGAGCGTTTGGGATAGGCATTAGATCGTGCAAAGATAAGCCATTTGATGATAATGACTTACATCTCAAAAACCTTAAAGAGTTAAACTTAGTTCCACAATCCAAATAAAATTTTGGATATAATAATAAATGACTGACAATCAAATAGATAATTTGCATATTAATCTTATCCAAGATTATCTTTTGGCGAATTTTAACATTCAGAATATTGACTCTGATAAGCAGCAAGAACAGTTTAGAGTCTTTTCACTCCTATTTGAGACCATTACCAGTGAAGAATCCATAGAATTTTCGACATTATTTTCGAGAATAGCATTCACAGCGATTAAATATAATCTTCCAGGTAGACTTAACTACCAGAATCACAAGTACCGAAGAATCCTAGAAAAGAAAGATCGATCTACGCTTGATGATGATATCTTATATAGATTAGGACAATATCTCATCCATCATAATCTGTATCATGTCTATGAAGTAGAAGTGCCATCAGGTATCACACTACCCAAAATAGACGATGAAAAACCTGACAAAAGAATGTCTGGTGTATTCAGAAGATCAGTAAGAGGTATTGCTCTAAGTATGGATGAGGAGTGTAAGGTATTAGAATTTATACCAGAAGAGAAAGCTCATGTCAAGTATAAGGCTGTTATAAATGATGAAAACATAAGCAAGCATTTTAGGCGTCTTAAGAGATACATACAGTTTCCTATACATGTTAATCTCATAGATAGTCGCCTTAATAATGATGTCTATGAGACTACGGCCATTGTGTTAGATCCAGATTTCTTGATAGGTGTCACATCCATCTCAGAATGCTACGAGGCCACTGGATATACTTCATTAAAGTATCTCTCGAGAAAGCTTATCGCCAATGAGATGAGCGTACATATGTTGATAGGAAATATAGTCAATTTCTACTTGGATGAACTGATCAATGATCCTGAAGTCAAATTTGAATCATTACTTCAGGATACTTTTAAGATCTCGCCAGTGTTTTTTGCTGGCATGACTAATCAAGATCTTACAGAACTAATCATTAAGGTCAAGAATCAGTTCTACCACTTACAACGGGTGGTGCAGAATGATCTTGCACATTCTGGAATAGATAAGGAGCAATCTTATCTGGAGCCAAGTTTTTTTTCTAACGAATACGGAATACAAGGACGGCTGGATCTCTATCACTATGTACCTGAGAAGGCGCAGTCTGATATCGTAGAACTCAAAAGTGGTAAGTTATTCAAAACGAATTCTTATGGCCTAAATAATAATCACTACATCCAGACTCTATTATACGATCTCATCATAGAATCTATATATCAAGGCAAGGTCAAATCCAATAATTATATTCTCTATTCTGCCTTAGAAAAACAAAACTTAAGATATGCTCCTAAGATAAGGAAGCAGCAGCTCGATGCGATCAAGTTAAGAAATGAGATCATTGCATTAGAGCATATTCTGTCGCATCTCCATGAGGATACCTACAGAGAGTTTTTAGATTTTCTCGATCCTAAGAAACTGGACGAAAGCTTTACTTTCTTGAGACGTGATGCAACTATCTATTACAAAGCGCTTAAGCAACTCACGGAGCTTGAGTTGACATTCTACACACATTTCGTAGGATTTGTGTCGAGAGAATATCGCTTGTCAAAAACTGGAGAGCATGGCGTCCATAAGTCCAATGGCTTGGCCTCACTATGGTTGGATTCTCTTGAGGAGAAACAAGAAAATTTCAGAGTGCTATCTTTTCTTAAGATCTATGATAATAAGTCTGATTCTGATGACCCATGTATCGTACTGAGTTATTCTGATCAGTCTAATAAGTTGTGCCGATTTAGGCCTGGAGATATCGTAATTTTCTATCCTCATAACGAGGATGGTCACTCTGCGTTGAGGAACCAAGTATTCAAAAGTACAATAATAGAAATCTCTCAAGAGTATGTAACGATAAGGCTTAGAGCCCGACAGAAGAACTTTGAAGTATTCGATAATAATGAGTTATGGCATCTTGAGGGAGATGTTCTGGACGGAGGATTTAATCAGCAGTTACATAGTCTCTATCATTTTATAAATACGAATCAGGAAAGACGATCTATGTTATTAGGTCTACAGGCGCCGACAGTTTCTTATGGAGAGTCTGACTATAATTACATAGGTCTCACTGAGAACCAGTTGAGTGTCATCAGAGCTGCGATCTTAAGTCCAGACTACTATCTTATATGGGGACCTCCGGGTACTGGTAAGACAAGTATAGTCATAAGGTCGTTGCTGGATTATTATTATAATTATACAGAGCTTAATGTACTTTTATTAGCATATACTAATAGAGCCGTAGACGAGATATGTAGTGCCATATCAGAACCTTCTAAGGATAATTATATAAGAATAGGAAGTCGTTACTCTACCCATTCAGACTATAAAGAACACCTTATGAGTAACCTTACTCAGGATGTAAAAAATAGGAAAGGACTCCTTGAGTTATTTGATGAACATAGAGTATTTGTCTCTACAGTATCATCTTATCTGGGTAAGAATGAGATCAAAAAGTTAAAGACATTTGATGTCGTCATTGTGGACGAAGCATCTCAGTTGCTAGAACCTATGATTATAGGACTGTTATCAAAGGCTACTAAGTTTATCCTAATAGGGGATCATAAGCAATTACCAGCAGTCGTAGCACAATCTGATAAGAAGGCCTATACTAATAATGCATTACTCAAAAACAAATTAGGTATCAGTGACCTGAGGATATCACTCTTTGAGAGACTATATAAGCAATGCCAGAAAGCAGGATGGGATTGGAGTATCGGTGCACTAATGATGCAAGGCAGGATGCATAAGGATATACTCAACTACGTGAGTGAGCAATTCTATGAGAGCAAACTAAAAATACTTCCTCATATCAGAAGATTAAGTTCTTCGCCATTATTTAAATTTAAAACTGAAAAAGAAAAACTTCTGGTAGAGAATAGAATGCTCTTTATCAATACTCCGATAGATTATAATATCTCTGAGAAAACGAATCAAAGGGAAGCGAAATTAGTCGTAGATATAATTCTCAGTTGGAGAAGCCTTTATGCTGACAACGCTATCGACTTTCATGATATGTCCATAGGCGTTATTACACCATTCAGATCACAGATTGCACTGATTAAGAAGTTATTGTCAGAATATCCATCTATAAGTAATATGATAACTGTGGACACTATAGAGCGTTATCAGGGAGGAGCACGAGACATTATATTATTCTCAATGGCTGTCAATCAAGCCGAGGCACTGGATAGAATGTCTAATGTATCAGAAGAGGGCATAGACAGAAAGTTAAATGTTGCACTTACTCGATCTAAAGAACATATCGTCGTATTAGGGTCTAAAGATGTCTTGTCTCATAATAAGGACTATCGGACATTGATGGAGTCCTGTAATAGTGTTAACTTTGAAGAATATACAAATCATTAATTAGAATATAGCGAGTGAAGGTACTTATGGTGTGTTTGGGTAATATATGCAGGTCTCCTATGGCTCATGGTGTATTACAGAGTGAAATAGACAAGCGAAAGCTAAACTGGGAGGTCGATAGTGCTGGCACAAGTGCATTCCATAGAGGTGATGCTCCCGATAGGAGAGCTATAGAGACAGCTATGATCCATAGTATAGATATTAGTGACCAGAGATCAAGACTACTGGTGTCTCAGGATCTCAAAGAATATGATGTCATAGTCACTATGGATACTAATAATTATAATAATACGCTCAAGATGGCTGAAAACGCCGATGAGAAAAGTAAAGTCAAATTATTGTTGAATTACTCTCACCCTGGAGAGAATAGAGCAGTACCTGATCCATACTATAGCGGAGGATTCGATTACGTGTATGCACTTATACAAGAAGCTGTAGTAGCCATGGTTGATAGTCTTACTAAGGACAAAGAATAGATTTGAATACCAAATGCTTACATATCATAGCATCTGGTAGAGTCCAAGGCGTAGGTTTCAGACATTATACTAAGATAGAAGCGGATAAGTACGAGTTACACGGTACTGTTATGAATATGCAAGATGGTACGGTAGAAATATATGCTCAAGGTGAGGAGGTGCAGTTGATACCATTTTTAGAGTGGTGTCATGATGGTCCGAATTCTTCGGAAGTAGAAAGCCTCAGTTACACATACATAGATTCTAAAAGTTATTCTGGGTTTATGATTATTCGTTAACCATATATGCTCTCGTTATGAGTAAAGTTGTAAAATTCTCTTATATACTATTATTTGTTATTCTGTCATCAGGTGTTACATTATACATCTACATACCTGATACTGTCTGGGCAGGTGCTGGAATTATGGCTGCCCTATCAAGTATAGCATCTCTTGTACACATCAGATTTCTTGTTCCCTCTGCGGATCATCAGATAGAGTCTACTCAGACTTGGGTCATGTTAGCTATTGCAATTATGGGAATCCTTATCATCTTCTATAACAAAGCTATGGGGCACTCTGATTTCTATGTAGGGATGGGTGCTGGGCTTACCTTGGTTTCTGCATTTACCTTCTGTATGGTTTTACTTATAAGATTTGACCAGTCGGTCCGATAAGAGGATATGTGTATTCTCTTTATATTGTGTAAATAGCTGTTAGATAAATAAAAGACAACCCAAGATAAATTTCTATAATCTTTGGTACAATTATCTCACCCTTATGGGTGAGATGTAATTAATCTATAGCACCATATACTTTACTGACGAATGAGCCATTCAAGAAGCTATCTGTATCTATCTGACTTTGGAATACAGGACCTTGGTACTTTCCTGATAATAATAGGACGGCTGCTTCGCATAATGGCGCTGCAGTAGTTGTCTGTATAGCTCTAAGAGTATGATTCCCTACTTTAGATGGATATACGTGTATACTTTTCTCCATTGATCTAAGTACACCTTTATGGTCTCTACCTGTGACAGAGGCGAATACTATGACGACATCGTCCTCTACAGCAGGTATATCATTGAGCATGACACTATTGAGGTGGTCTATTTTATCCATGCCTGCTGGCGTCTCGCTTATTA
>CALLAG010000052.1 GCA_938002705.1 uncultured Saprospiraceae bacterium
ATAATGAATTGACTGTAGGAAGTCAAGGAGTTTCTGTTGGAGGATGTATTATAAAATATATGGATGGACTGAATGATGAAGTTTGGGCGATAATAGTAAGAAACAGTGGTGTATATAAAGCTTATGCCCCTTTAAATTCTGGTACAGTCACTTTTGATGATGAAAATGGGACAAGCAGAACTATCGATGTTACTCGAAATGTTGCAGAAGGTGAAGGAATAGTACCTTTAGGGAACTCAGGTAGAAACAGTCGTGGAAGGCCTTATCCTGCACACCTTCACTTGGAAGTGTTAACTCAGACAAGGGATAACACTGGAGAGATTGTACGAGAAGGAAATGATGAGTTTGCCAAAGATCCTTGTTCGGCTTAGGCTGTGCCTACGTCGTAGTGATATCAAAATTTATTTGAAGGAATAATAGAAGCAAGCTCTTGAATTACATCCAACCATAGGCAAAACCAACGCTTAATGAGTCGGCTCAATAACGAACCTCCACCTCATCATTATCTATCCACTGGCTCCACTTCTTATTATAGCCATGGATTTGCTTCACAACTTGGTCTTGGTTATTATGTAATGGATAGTTCTGATTAGCCCATTCGAATATACTGCCGTAGAGATTCATAACATTATTGAAGCCTTTCTTTTTGAGTTTCTGGCCTATCTTCTCGCTTCTGTATCCTATGGAGCAATAGATAATTATGAGCTCATCTTTATCTACGTTGTCGAGGACATCGTATTGTGGTTTTTTATAACCGAGATACAAAGCGTCTGGGATATGACTAACGTCGTACTCCTCTCGCTCTCTTGCGTCTAAGATGACGTGAGGTCTTTTGAGCGTACTAAGTATATCTACAGTCGTAGTAGGTACTTTGAAGTTAAGATAGGAGTCTACAGTTTTTTTGTAATCAGGATTAGTGATGCCTGTAGTAGGAGCTTCGTGCTTTTGACCAAAAGAACATCTCGCTAAGCTTAATAAGAGTATAATATGGAATATTATTTTTTTCATTTTTTATAACTTGATGGGTCCTTGTCCTACTTTGTCTTCTATGATTTTGCCATTGACACAATAGCTTCTAAGCGATTCCTTAAGTGTAGCAACTTCTGTTACATATTGATGAGGATAGAGCATGTGTATGTTAGGTCCAGCGTCTAATGTAAAATAGACAGGGACATTATTATCTGATCTGAATTTCTGTATCTCTCTTATGATATTAAGCGTATTAGGCTCCAGCAATATATAGGGTGGCTCAGATGCCATCATCAGTGCATGTAGCGTCAGCGCTTCTTTCTCTACGATTAATCCAAATGTGTCCAGATCACCTTCTTTCATGGCTTTGATAATAATACCGAGATGATCATTAGCTTGCTGGAATCTTGCTGCAGAATAAGGATTGCATTCCATTAGTGCATGTCCTGCTCTGGAGCTGACAGATTTTTCATCAGCAGATACGATGAGGATATCATCATGGAAGCTTTTGAATATAGGATCTATACTTTCAGTGTATTCTACAGCATAATCATTACTACTATCGGATACATGTTCTGTCTGTCCCCAAGCTGCTATCTCGGGATACACAGATCGCGATGCACTACCACTACCGAGCCTTGCGATATTAGAAGCTTGATTAATATCTAAATTATCTTCTCCTAGTAGTTCTTTTTGTATCGATAAGAGACACATGGATAGCGCAGCCATACTTGATGCAGATGAGGCGATCCCAGAACTATGTGGGAAGGAGTTACTACTTTCTATATCTAACTTAAGATGTGATATGAGAGGATATACATCACGGATGCTATCAAGGAACTTCTTAATCTTATTCTCAAATGCAGGCTTGCTTTCACCTTCAAACTTAAATGTTAGATGGATGTCCTCCAGTTTTTCCTTGCTGTATTCATAGGAGACAGAAGTCGTTGTATGTGCTTCACTTAATGTGAAGCTTATAGATGGATTACTCGGATATTGTCTGCCGTATTTGCCCCAATATTTGACTAATGCAATGTTAGAAGGACAACGCCACTTTACCTGACCTGATGTTGAGTTCTCTATTTCCAAAATTTATTTCTTGTTTAGCTTTTCTTCTTGCTCCATCTTATAAGATATATCAAAATCCTGTAATACAGCATCTAATATCTCATACTTACCCTCATTATAACCTTCCTTGAGATCGTAAGAATACAGCTTACTCGCGTTATGCCAGTAGAAAGCCTGAAACTTACCCCTTAGTTCTGATATCAGAGAATACATATCCCTGTTTAGTTCTCGCTCTATCATCTTGATCATGATTTTGCCCTGCAGCTTGGTCATTTTCTTAAGTGGCTCTTCGAATTGCTCGTTGAGATCTTCCTGTAGCTTTTTGATATGTTTTTTACGCTTTCTTTTTTTCATGGTCTGTGTCGCATACTCCGTCTCTCTGAATATCTTAATCGCTTCCTTGGCATAAGGATAGACAAATGCAGCGTATCTTCTGAATTTTAAGTATTTCTGATAGTCTGCGTCCGATTTGAATTTTCTCAGTGAGGTGATGCTTATATCTCTCAGCTTATCCATGTATATGGTATCACCATCATCAGTGACCATAGCGCTTACAAGATGCCCATCTAGCGTGGTGTTCCATACACTGGGGCCACCATCATAGAACATGGTATCTAGGAAAATTTCATCTACATCCTCACAGTCATCTGCCTCTACTGGTTCTATGGGGATAAGCTGTACTTTTTCCTTGATAGTTGTGGTCGTGTCTTGTCCCGATAGGGAGCCACTCATTAGAGCCAACATTAATAATAAATACTTCATA
>CALLAG010000053.1 GCA_938002705.1 uncultured Saprospiraceae bacterium
TAGACAAGTATTTTCAGATAGTCAAGTGCTTCCGTGATGAAGACTTACGAGCAGACAGACAACCAGAATTCACTCAGATAGATTGCGAGATGTCATTCGTGACAAGAGATCAGATATTGGATACGTTCGAAGGGTTGACTAAGAACTTATTCGATAAGATGCTGGATGTGAAGTTGCCGGACTTTCCTAAGATGCCTTATGATGAAGCGATGGAAAGATATGGTAGTGATAAGCCAGATACAAGATTTGCCATGGAGTTAGTTGAGTTGACGGAATTGACGAGAGGTAAGGACTTTCCAGTTTTCGATAATGCAGAATACATTGCTGGAATCCGTGCAGAAGGTATTGCCGGTTCTTACTCTAATAAAGATCTTAAGAAACTAACGGAATGGCTACAGCGACCACAGATAGGATGTAAAGGTCTTGTGTATGTAAAAATAAATGAAGACGGCTCCCTCAAGTCTACGGTAGGCAAATTCTATGATGACGCTACATTGCAAACTTGGGCAGATAAGATGGGTGGCCAGAAAGGTGATATCCTTCTCATCTTATGTGGCGAGAAAGAAAAAACTCAAAAGCAACTCAACGAACTCAGATTAGAGATGGCAAGAAACTTAGGACTAATGGATCCTACGGTATTCAATCCGTTATGGGTTGTTGACTTTCCGCTATTAGAGTGGGATGAGGATTCAGAGCGATTCCATGCAATGCATCATCCATTTACAGCTCCTAAGACGGAAGAGATAGGAAGAATGCTTAACGGTGACCATGAGACGATGAAGTCACTCAAAGCCGATGCTTATGATCTCGTGATCAATGGGGTAGAGATAGGAGGAGGATCTATAAGAATACATGATAGAGAATTACAATCTAAAAACTTTGATCTATTAGGATTTACTAAAGAAGAAGCGGAAGAGCAATTTGGTTTCTTAATGGGAGCTTTTGAGTACGGAGCACCACCACATGGAGGTATCGCATTCGGTTTTGATAGGTTGAATGCCGTTATGAATGGCCAGAATTCTATCAGAGATTTCATTGCATTCCCTAAGAACTCAAGTGGTCGTGATATAATGATCGATGCACCATCTCGTGTAGACAATGCACAATTAGATGAATTGAGTTTGTCGTTAAAAGAAATCAAAAAGGCTGAATAAGCTTATAACAATAGTAAAGAAACATCATACAGCAGCTCTATTTTTAGAGCTGCTTTGCCTTTCGGTATATTGTATATTATCAATATTCTTCTATCAAGAACGGACCTTGTTCTTAGATAATGCTTATCAGACATTTTTACTGATTCAGAATAATGAAATCGTCGTCAATGCGAATAGGTGGCCGGTAGTGATTCTAAGAGTTCTGCCATTAATAGTCGTCAAAGGAGGCGGAAGTATTAAGTTAATACTCTTAGCTTTATCCATGTCGTATATGCTCTTTCAGTTAGCTATATATGCTACTATTAGATTTTACAATAAGGATAGATTAAGATCTTGGTTGTTCTTATCTCTAATTATAATTCCTGTAGCTCATAGTTTCTATTGGTGCAATTCTGAACTGATAACAGGCTTAAGTATTGTTGTATTATTGATATCATGTATAGAGAAAGAGCGGCGATGGCTTTCGATATTGATACTACTCATATTACCATGGGTACATCCCTTACTTTTAGTAATTGTTGTTTTCATATTGGGATATTATTTCTTCTTTGAGCCAGCTAAGAGATTAGTAGCGATTAGTTATGGAGTAATATATGCGGCGATGACTATAGTCAAATCATTGTACTTTCAGAACTGGTATGACACGGAGAAGAATAGAATTCTCATCAAACAATTAGAAGAGTACTCTCTATCAAGTCACTACTTAGAATATATCTTACGATGGGAATTCTGGCCTGTTGTGGCAAGTATGATATGCTGTATTGCCATATGTCTATTTTATAAAAAGTATACAGTCCTCAGCTATTACTTACTGACCACTGCTGCTTATCTCCTATTACAAGATATCATGATTAGGAATTATGATAATGTCTTCTATCATGAAGTGAGCTACCTATTGATATTCTTGTGGTCCGCTTATCTTATACAGAAGCAATACAAGCTTGAAACTAAAAGATTATTATTAGGTATAGGGCTTTTGTTATTTACCATGGGATTCGTAAGAATTATCATGCAAGGTATATTCTATACAGATCGTATAGAATGGTATCAGGCATTCTTAAGCACTCATGATAGAGAAATTATAGAGTATGATAAGTCTAAGGATCCGCAGCTAATTATGGAATGGGGATCGCCATACGAGTCTATACTTATAAGCAGCATGGCTGGTCGGTCAAGAACAATTCTTTTTGCTGCTAACCCTAAGGACTTTGTTACAAGAGACTCCGTCTTTATTAGTCATTATGGGCAGCTTCCACTTTCAGAATTGAATGATGAATACTTTGATTTGGAGCCTATACCATATAAGGAAACCGCGAATTAATTTATAAAACCTAAATTAATTTTTAGATTAGTCTAAATAATTGACTTTTATTTTATACTTATTCGATATTTTTATAATCTAACAAAACAAAATCCACTATCAGATGAGCATTGTAGAAATGAAAGTCCCTGCAATCGGGGAATCAATTACAGAGGTGACGTTATCTTCTTGGTTAAAAAAAGATGGCGATTATGTCAAATTAGATGAACCCATTTGTGAATTTGAATCCGATAAGGCCACACTAGAGTTCCCTGCAGAAGCGGCAGGAAAACTAATACATGTAGCAGCAGAGGACGATGATTTAGAGATAGGAGCTCTGGTAGCAAAGATAGATACAAGTGTAGCGGCACCAGCAGGATCACCTGAGCCCAAAGCAGCTGCTCCGGTAGAAGAAAAGAAAGTAGAAGCAGCAGCTCCGGCTGCACCAGCTACAGAAACATATGCATCAGGACATCCATCTCCTGCAGCAGCTAAGATCATGAGAGAAGCCAATGTAGATGCATCTCAAGTGAAAGGCACAGGAAAAGACGGGAGAATAACAAAAGAAGATGCAGAGAAAGCAGCAAGCCAACCAAAAGCTAAATCAGCAGAAAAACCTGCAGTACAAGCGGCACCATTAGCAGCCTTAAGCAGAGGAGAGAGGACTGAGAAGCTCAGTAGAATGAGAAGGACTATTGCGACAAGGCTAGTCTCAGCTAAGAACAATACAGCTATGTTGACAACATTCAACGAAGCAGATATGTCGGCGATATTCAAACTAAGAAAAACATACCAAGAAAAGTTCGTAGAGAAGTACGGTGTTAAGTTGGGCTTCATGTCTATATTTTCTAAAGCATGTGCTAAAGTGCTTATGGAAATGCCTGATGTCAATGCAGCACTTGATGGAGACTCACACGTGGTGTACCATGATTATGTAGATATTTCTATTGCGATATCTACTCCTACCGGATTGGTAGTACCTCCGATACGTAATGTAGAATCATTGGGTTTTGCTGATATCGAATTACAGATAAAAGCGCTGGCAGTCAAGGCAAGAGAAGGGACCTTAACACTTGACGAAATGAAAGGTGGAACATTCACTATAACTAATGGTGGTGTCTTCGGATCTATGATGAGTACACCTATATTAAACCAGCCTCAGTCAGCGATATTAGGAATGCATAATATCATACAGAGACCCGTTGCTATCGACGGAGAAGTTGTCATCAGACCTATGATGTACTTGGCTATGTCTTACGATCATAGAATAATAGATGGTAGTACTTCAGTGACTTTCTTAGTGAAGGTCAAAGAATTATTAGAAGATCCTGTGAAGTTATTAATGGATATATAAAATAGCAATAATGACATTTGGAGATTTCTTATCGCTTCTTAATACGAATCCATATTACATCGTATTCTATTTTTTAGTGATTCCTATTGCGGCGTTGCTGATTAACTTAGTAGCCAAAGGAGAGGGACATATGAGTCCGTGGTGTGGTATATATTCTGGTCTCATCTATATGGTGACGGTGCCAGGCATATTTTCTATTCTTCTTAATGTCTACCATATGCTGTTCGAGAAACAAAGCATCTATGATGCGAATATTATATCACAGATATTACCTATCGTGAGCATGTTTGTTACTCTATATATCATAAGACGTAATGTAGACTTTAAGCAGATCCCAGGCTTTGGTAGAATGACAAGTTTCTTAGGGACAGTGACAGCAGTGATGTTGATTTTATTTATACTTAATAAGACGCATCTTATTGCTTTTACTTATATCAAGTTCCACTATATCTTGTTGATGTTGGTAGCGATGTTTGTAATTATTCGCTTTGGAGCGAAAAGGCTTTTTAGTTAAGTTAATAGTTACGATACAAAATCAGTTAGGGCTCTACGTTTTATCGTTGACTCTCTTCAGTACATCGACTATGAGGTTAAGTTCTTGTTCGTAGATAGAAGAGAATAATGTCTTGATTTCTCTACTGTCGAATCCCTCTATTTTTTCTATTAACTCTAGTCCTTCATGAGTGAGAAACAGATTGATCTCTCTTTGATTCTCGGGGTTAGGTTTTCTTATAATTAAGTTCTTGTTCTGCAGCTTGTCAAGTATTCTTGATATAGAAGCGACTTCTTTACAAAGGTAAGCGGCGATCGATTTTTGATTAGTGCCCCGAGACTCAGATATCTCAACAAGAATAAGCCACTGATCAAAAGTAATGTTGATATCAGACCTTAAGAAGATGTGGTTAAACCGTTCTTTGATCAGCTTACGGCTTTTCTCTATGGATAGAAATAATGATTTGTATATGTTAGTTTTACGTGATTTTGGCATTATTCATTGATATTCATTAATCTATTGCAAGAGTAAAATACGACTTTGAAGATACTTCTAATAATCACACCTTTCTTTCCTTCTCAGACGCCTAATACGCTGAGGTGGATTCCGATTATAAAGTACTTTTCTCAGCAAGGAATCGAGACAGCTATTCTGACGACTAAAAATAGATCATCAGAGAAAAACGAAGATCTTAAAGAATTTGAAATTCATCATGCAGGTTACAATACATTATTAGATTGGCTTTATTTTACATTCAGGATTAAGAAGCGCCGGCAACTGCCCAATAATAAATCAAAAGTTAAGCAACCGAAATCAGGCAACAAATTTTTGCAGAAAATTATAGATCTTACTTGGAGAAGATACTACTGGCCTGATGGAAGTATGTTGTTTCTTAAGCCTGGAATATTAAAAGCTGGCAAGATATTACGTAATGACAAAAGTATTACTCATGTCATATCTGTAGGGCTGCCATTCACCTGTCATCTTATAGCGGCTCAGCTCAGAGAGAAGTATCCACATATCTACTGGCATCAAGATATAGAAGATCCATTTTCTTATTCAGAAGAATTTTGGGTCAACAACTTCAAAAAGTATAGACAGAATAATATCGATGCTGAAAAACGAGCATTCCAGTTGTCAGATAGTATCAGCGTCACTAACGAAAGAGCAAAGTATAAGTACCAAGAATTATTTCGTGATTATGCACACAAGCTAAGCGTTATACATCCATTGTTTTC